>NZ_JBMQUD010000141.1:0-29567 GCF_057359045.1 Adhaeribacter sp. | reverse complement strand
CATTATGCCCCGGCAGCGCCTTTTACGTTTGCGGTACAAAACAATACTTTGCAGGCTTTCCAGGACGAAGATTTTACTTTACGTGTAAAGCTGGAGGGCAAAACCATACCCAACGATGTAACCATACTTTACAATGGCCGCGAACAAAAACTTACCCGCGATAAAAACGGATTGTATAGCTTTACTTTCCAGAAATTACAGCGACCCCTCGATTTTCAGTTAAGCGGCGGTGGCTTTTTTTCTGATGAGTACCGGCTAAATGTGTTGGCGCGGCCTAACCTTACTAATTTTTCGGTCGAGGTTACCTATCCGGCTTATTTGCGCAAAAGTTCTGAGACCATTCATAACACCGGTAACCTGAGTGTACCCGAAGGCAGCCGCCTGCAGTGGAATTTTAAAGCTACCGCCACCGAGCAACTTTCGTTAGAATTTAGCCAGCCGCAGCAAACCCTGGCCGCGGTAGGCGAGGAAGGTGTGTTCCGGGTAAACAAACTGGTAACCAATACCCAGGAATACGCCATTAGCCTACGCAACAAATACAGCCGCAACAAAGAGCAGATGAATTTTCTCATCAGCAGCATACCCGATCGGCACCCCGATATTACCGTCGAGAATTTTAGGGATACCGCTACCTTTAACTACCTGGTACTGGGCGGCAGTATTTCCGACGATTATGGCTTAACCCGCCTTAACCTGCATTACCGCGTAACCAACGAATCGAACAAGAAAAACGCAGCTTACCGGGCCGTTGCTTTAAACTTCGACCGTAACCAGCTTAGCCAAACGTACTACCACCAGTGGGCCCTGGATAATTTACAGTTGCAGCCCGGCGACCGCCTGGAATATTTTGTGCAGGTTTGGGACAACGATGGCGTACACGGTTCTAAAAGTGCCCGCACCCGCTTGTTCGATTTTAAAATACCAACCCGCGCCGATTTACAAAAAGAGGCCGCTTCTAACGCCAAATCTATCCAGAGCCAGTTAAGCAAATCGGTAGAAAGATCGCAGAAGCTAAAACAAGAGCTGGAAAAAGCCGACGAAAAGCTGAAGACCAAACGCGAACTGAACTGGCAAGACAAAAAGCAACTCGAAGATATGCTGCAAAAGAAAAAACAACTGGAGCAGGATATTGAGGCCATGAAAGACCTGTACCAGCAGTTAAATAAACAGCAGGAACGGTTCGACCAGAAAAGTCCGCAGCTAATGGAAAAAGCCAAACAACTGCAGCAACTCATGAACGACCTGCTGGATGAGGAAACGAAAAAACTTTACCAGGAACTCGAAAAATTATTGCAACAGCAGCAACCCAACGAGCAGGAATTACAGCGCCTGCTCGAAAAAATGAACAACAAAGAAAACAACCTGGAAAAAGAACTGGCGCGCACCTTAGAATTATTTAAGCAGCTGCAGTTCGAAGCCAAATTAGAAAGCACAACCAAAGAGCTCGAAAAGCTGGCCAAAGAACAGGAAAAACTAGCCGAAAAAACCGAGAACAAGAAAGCAGATAATAAAAAAGCCGAAGATAAGAAAGCAGCCGACCAGAAAGCCGAAGACAAAAAGGCTGAAGAAAATAAAAAAGCGGAAGAAAATAAAGGCGAACAAACCAAAGGCGAGGAAAACAAAAAAGAAGACGCTCCCAACCAAAATAAAGAACTTTCCAAAGCCGAAGAAAAAAAGGCCAACGCTGAGCAACTAAAACAAGAGCAGCAACAAATTAAAGAACAGTTCGAAGATATTAAGAAGGATATGGAAGAACTGAAAAATTTGGATAAGCAGCTCGAAGAACAACACCAGATGGACCAAACCGAGGAGCAGGAAAAACAAATAGACAAAGAACTGCAGGAAAGCCAGGAATCGCTGGAGAAACAACAAAATAAAAAAGCCAGCCAATCGCAGAAAAATGCCGCCCAGCAAATGCAAAAAATGGCGCAGCAAATGCAGCAGAAAATGAGCAGCCAGGAAATGGAGCAGGCGCAGCAAAACCTTGATGGCTTACGCGACATCCTGGAAAACCTGATTAAATTATCTTTTGATCAGGAAGAACTCATGAAATCGTTTAGAGGCGTTAGCCAAAGTGACCCCCGTTATGTAACTTTGGGTCAGCAGCAGCTTAAATTAAAAGACGATGCCAAAATGATTGAAGACAGTTTAACCTCGCTGGCTAAAAAAGTATTCCAAATTCAGAGTTTTGTTACGCGCGAGGTAGGTGCCATGAACGATAATATTGCGCAGAGCCTTACCCAGATAAAAGAACGTAATATTGGCAAAACCACCGGTTACCAGCAGCTTACCATGACTTCTATTAATAACCTGGCTTTAATGCTGAACGATGCCTTAAAAGAAATGCAGCAGCAAATGGCGATGGCTATGGCACAACCAGGCAAAGGTAAAGGCAAAAAAAGTGGCAAGCCGCAGCCCGGCGACATGGGCAAGATGCAGGATGCGCTGAACCAAAAAATACAAGATTTACAAAAAGGCGGCAAATCGGGGCAGGCGCTCTCAGAAGAATTAGCTAAATTAGCCGCTGAACAGCAAATGCTGCGCAATGCCTTGCGCGAACTGGAAAAACAACAGCAAGGGCAAGGTAAAAAAGACGGTCAGCAGGGCGGTAACGGAAACTTAGATAATTTAAGTAAAATGATGGAACAAACCGAAACCGATCTCGTTAATAAACGACTTACCGAGCAAACCATAATGCGGCAGCGGGAAATACTTACCCGCTTGCTCGAAGCCGAGAAATCGGCACGGGAAAGGGACTTAGACGATAAACGAGAAGCCCAAACGGCATCCGAAAAAACACGTACTATGCCGCCATCTTTTGAAAAATATTTACAAACAAAACAAAAGCAAACCGAGCTTTTAAAAACTGTTTCGCCGGCACTGTCGCCGTACTATAAACAAGAAGTAAATGAATATTTTCAAAAAATGGGTAAATAAAACCGAGCTTAGCGATACAATATAAAACTATGAATCAACTTAAAATTCAGATTCCTTCATTAATTGAAAACATTAGAGTTGTAGAAAGCTTTATAGACAACTCCAAAGAAAAGTTTAACATTGAAGATGATATTTACGGCAATATAATGGTAGCCGTAACCGAATCTGTAAATAATGCCATTCGCCACGGAAATAAATTCGACAAAGACAAAAATGTGCTTTTATCTTTGTACGTAGAAGACGATAAATTACGGTTTGAAGTAGAAGACGAAGGCCGGGGTTTCGACTACAATGCCCTGACGGACCCTACTTCGCCGGAAAACCTGGAGAACCCGGGCGGGCGGGGTATTTTCCTGATGCGCAATCTGAGCGATGAAGTAGCGTTTTCGAACGACGGCCGTAAAGTAGAACTTACTTTCTTTATCAATCATAATGCCTGATGAGCTAATAGAATTTGTTTCGGAAGAAATTGATTTTACCCTTCCGGACAAAGACCAGGTAGCCGCCTGGTTAACTGCTATTATCCATGACCACCATTATACGATAGAGAATTTAACTTATGTCTTTTGCTCCGATGATTACTTGCACGAGATAAACCTCGAGTACCTGGATCACGACACCTATACTGATATTATCACTTTTGATAACGCCGATGATCCGGCGGTTATTGAAAGTGATATTTTTATTAGCATCGATCGGGTTAAAGAAAATGCTGCCCATTTAAATATCTCCTTCCAAGACGAACTCCACCGGGTAATGGCGCATGGGGTACTCCATCTTTTGGGCTACGACGATAAAGAAACAGAACTAAAAGCCCAGATGCGGCAGGCCGAAGATAATTGTTTATCTTTGCGGAAATTTTAGTTTAACGGAATTTAATTCCCTTCCGTTTTTGTTTCAACCGAAACACTCTTTGTAACATGTTTACAGAATACGATATTATTGTAGTAGGAGCCGGGCACGCCGGCTGCGAAGCGGCAGCGGCAGCCGCCAAAATGGGTTCTAAGGTTATGTTAATAACCATGAACATGAACACCATTGCCCAGATGTCATGTAACCCGGCTATGGGTGGTGTAGCCAAAGGCCAGATTGTTCGGGAAATTGATGCACTGGGTGGTATGAGCGGTATTATTACCGATAAAACCATGATCCAATTCCGAATGCTTAATTTATCGAAAGGCCCGGCCATGTGGGGCCCGCGGGCCCAAAGCGACCGCATGCGCTTTGCCGAGGAATGGCGTTTAAGCTTGGAGCAAACCGAAAATATCGATTTCTGGCAAGACATGGTGGATAACTTGTTAGTTTCACGTGGAAAAGTAGTAGGTGTAAGAACCGGAATGGGTTTAGAAATTAAATCTAAGGCGGTTATCCTTACCAATGGTACTTTCCTGAACGGCATTATCCACATCGGCGAAAAACAACTAGGCGGTGGCCGTGCCGCCGAAAGAGCGGCTACTGGTATAACCGAGCGTTTAAGGGAATTAGGTTTCCAGAGTGGCCGCATGAAAACCGGTACCCCGCCCCGGGTTGATGGCCGATCGTTGGATTATAGCCGGATGGAAGAACAAAAAGGCGATGAAAATCCGTCTAAATTCTCCTATACTGATACCGAACCGCTAAAGCACCAGAAAAGCTGTTACATAACCTATACCAGCACCGAGGTACACGAAATATTAAAAACTGGTTTCGAAAAATCGCCTATGTTTCAAGGGCGTATCCAAGGTTTAGGTCCGCGGTATTGCCCCTCTATTGAAGATAAAATTAACCGGTTTGCCGATAAAGACCGGCACCAGATATTTGTAGAGCCTGAAGGCTGGAACACCGTAGAAATTTACGTTAATGGTTTTTCCAGCTCGCTGCCCGAAGATGTGCAGTTTCAGGCCTTGCGCAAAATAGCCGGTTTCGAAAAAGTAAAAATGTTCCGGCCGGGTTACGCCATTGAATACGACTTTTTCCCGCCTACCCAGTTAAACTTAACTTTAGAAACCAAGCTGGTAGAAAACTTATATTTCGCCGGCCAGATTAACGGTACTACTGGTTACGAAGAAGCAGCTTGCCAGGGCTTAATGGCCGGTATAAACGCGCACCAGAAAGTAAACGAAAAAGATCCTTTTGTTCTTAAAAGATCCGAAGCTTACATTGGCGTATTAATCGATGATTTGGTGAACAAAGGTACTGAAGAGCCTTACCGCATGTTTACGTCTAGGGCCGAACACCGTATTTTATTGCGCCAGGATAATGCTGATATTCGCCTGACCCAATTAGGTTACAATTTAGGTTTAGCCGATAAAAGCCGCCTGGAACGGGTAGAAAAGAAAATATCTGAAACCAAAGAAGTAGTAGCTTACTTGAGTAACAAAGCTGTTGAACCTGCTGAAATTAATGAAACGTTGCTTACTTTAGGCTCGGCTCCGGTAATAGAAAAAGCCAAAGCAGCTAATTTGCTTAAACGTCCTAATATTGAGGTAGAACATTTAACCCAAGCCGTACCGGTTATTGATCATTACTTAAGCAAATATTTGCCCGACAGCATAGAGCAAGCTTCTATTGCTATAAAATACGAGCACTATATTCAGAAAGAGAACCAAATGGCGGCTAAAATGGAAGAACTGGAAAATTATGTAATTAAGGAACGCCTCGATTACAAAAATATGCCGGCTTTATCGAAAGAAGCCCGGGAGAAACTGTTAAAGATCAATCCCGAAACCATAGGTCAGGCTTCCCGCATCAGTGGTGTATCGCCAGCTGATATTTCAATATTAATGGTTTACCTCGGCAAATAAATAATGCAATACGAACGCCTGGAGCAATGCCCGATTTGCAACAAAGAAGAATTTAAAAATTTTCTGGTGGTGGCTGATAATGCTATCTCCAAAGAAAGTTTTGTAATTGTACAATGCGAAAACTGCTCTTTTAAATTTACCAATCCACGCCCCGATGAAGCTAGTATTGGCCGCTATTACGAGTCGGAAGAATATATTTCGCACAGCAACACCAGCAACGGCTTAATGAATAAAGCTTACCGGGTGGTGCGTTCAATAACCCTGCGCCAGAAAGTAAGTTTAATTAACCGGTTTGTACCACAAAAAGGGCGGCTTTTAGATTATGGCTGCGGCACCGGTCATTTTTTAGCGGCCTGTAAACAAAATGGCTGGCAAGTAGCCGGCTACGAGCCCAGCGATGTTGCTCGTCAGAACGCCCAGGAAGTTACTGGCTTGCCTATAGAAGCAACCGATATTTCTCGTTTTGGACCAGAAGCATTTGATATGATCACACTCTGGCACGTGCTGGAGCATATTCATACGCTTAACGAAACCATGAAAAAAATATTAACCTTGCTAAAACCGCAGGGTTATATTTTAATTGCCGTACCCAATGCCGATTCGCTGGATGCGCAGAAATACCAGGAAAACTGGGCTGCTTACGATGTGCCGCGGCACTTATACCATTTTAACCAAAGTACCATGAAACGCTTTTTAAAAAAGCACAAAATGGAATTGGTTGAAACGCTGCCCATGAAGTTTGATGCGTATTACGTAAGCCTGCTCAGCGAAAAATATAAGAACGGCGGCAGCCCCAATTATGTAAGTTCTTTTTTAAGCGGTTTTAAATCTAATAACCACGCCGGCAAAACCACCAACGATTATTCCAGCCTGATATACATAGCCAAACGCAAGTAAATCCTATTCTCCGTAGGATTTACTTGTTTATAACCGTTTTTGGTTTATATTTTTAATATTTCCGGTACATCATCGTTTACCTTAAGTCTAACCTTGTTTTAATACTCTGAAAATGCGTACGCTCCTGTGGGTAACCAGTTTGCTTTATATAACCTTTTACTTTTACTCTTGCGCCAGCGTGGGCAACCCCGACGGCGGACCCAAAGACCAAAAAGCTCCCATCTTAACTGAAAGCTTGCCAGCCAACAAAGCCTTGAATGTAAAAGGTAACACCATTGAGCTCCATTTCGATGAAGAAATCCGGTTAAAAGATTTTAATCGCCAGTTATTAATTACGCCCAGCACCGAAAATACTTTTAAATCTACTGTATCTAAAAATACCTTAAAGCTGCAGTTCGAGAAACCTTTTGAAGCGAATACCACCTATTTTATTAATTTCCGGGAAGGGATAGAAGACATAACCGAAGGTAACAAACCGGTAAATTTAACTTTAACCTTTAGTACCGGCGCTTACTTAGACTCGGGGCAGGTGCAGGGTACCGTACGTAATTTATACACCAACGAGCTGGAAAAGAAAATAAATGTAGTACTCTACGCGGCCGGCGATACCACCACCATCCGGAAACACAGACCTTATTATTTTGCCCAAACCGACGATAAAGGCAATTATCAAATTCAGAACGTAAAAGAAGGGGAGTACCGGCTGTATGCCCACCAGGACCGGAACAACAACATGATTTACGACAACGACAACGAACGAATTGCTTACCTGGGTAAAACCATAAAAGTTAATTCTACCACACCACCTGTCGATTTATTAACAGTCCGGATAGATACCAAAAAACCGCTCGTAGAATCATCAGCAAAATTTGTAGAAGAATACCAGCTAATTTACAACGAAGGTTTAACTGCCTTTAAAATAAACCCGCTCACCACTACTAACTCTCCGGCTCCTTTTGTTAGCTTACCCGATAAAAGAGGCAATAAAATAACTGTTTACCCTACCACCGCTAATGCCAGCGGCCGCTACCTGGTGAGCGCCACCGACAGCGCCGGCAACGCCCGTACCGATACCCTAAATATTACCTTTGAAGGTAAAAAAGCATCGCGCGGCGGCGAGGCATACACCTTAAAAACCCAAAACAGCCAATTATCTAAAGATACCCCGCTGGATCTAACCTTTAAATTACCTATTAAAATTACGCAACCCGAAGGTGCCCTTACCCTGGTAGAAGATTCGGTAAACCGGAAAGTTTTAAAATACCCGCAGGACTTTAAGCTAAATGCCAACGCAACGGTACTCAATATTACCGCTCCGCTAAATGCCAAAAAAACGCTGCAGATACTAATGGATACCACAAAAATAGTACCGGTATCCGGCGACCGCTTTCGCAAACAAAACACCCGGCTACAAATATCCAACAAAACCATTTATGGCGGCCTGATGGGTAACATAACCACCAACTATAAACGCTACTGGGTAGAAGTACTAAATAAAGCCGGCGAAATTGTGTACGTGCTGGATTCGCCTAAAAATATTAACCTCGAGAAACTGGACCCGGATACTTACCGAATCCGGATTAAAGTAGATGAAGATAATAATGGCCAGTGGCGCGATGGAAACGCTGATTTAACAACCGTACCAGAAAAAATATTCCATTATCCGGCTACTATAAATGTTAAAGTCGACTGGATTATTGAAATAAAAGAACCGGATCCAGTCATAAGTTTTTAGCCTATGGATAACCGGTGTGAATACCTGTGGATATCCGGGGACGTTGTGCATATTTAACCGCTTACTTTGGGCAAAACTGCTTGCCGGTGCTCTTAAAACCAGTGGTGGTGTATAAACCAGCCTCAGCTCAGGCAAATAAAAAGTATTATTCACATCTGCATAAATCCAGCGGTTTTACACGCCCTAATTTGTAGATATGTTTACAACCAAAATAAATAATTAATTATTAAGCAGATACCCAATAATCCCTTGTAGATAAGTTTGGACAAAGTGCTACCTTGTAAACAAGATAATAACGTTGCAGGGTTTGTAAACAGTTTTCAACTTGTAAACAGCGCTAATAACGGAGATAATTCTTTTTAAATTTTAAATAAAAATAGTTTTAATAAATAGGGTTGTTGAAAACCGCCGAAAAGAGAAAAAAACTTTTGCTGCCGCCTGATGCGTATAGGTAAATCAAAAAGTACCGGTATGCCTTTTGATTATACTTTAGATTTTAAAAAAATAAATTTTCGGGCTTCGCCCGATTTATACCGGGTAGGAAAAGGGGAGCAAGGCGTTTTGCTGGTAGAACCGTACAAGTCGGAAATATTGCCGTACTGGCGCTTTAAAACCCCGGAGATAGCACGCGAGTCATCGGACCGCATCTTCGGCTTATTTTTAGATTACCTCGCGCAAAACGATTTTATAGGGGCCGATATGGCTCGCAAGTTTTTACAAATGGGCTACACCCGGGCCCGGCGCTATGCCAATCACAAGTCGGGCCGGAAATACGCGGCAAACCCCCAACTAGCCGAAACAAAAGAAGCCGAAAAAGAACAGCGGCGCGTAAATTTATTACCGAACGAAGAAGACCCGGTAAAAGCGGCGGCCGCCGCAGTATTTAAAGCTGTTTGGGACAAAGCCAAAACAAACCCGCTTTATATACAAATGCGGCAGGCGCACGAACAAAAATATGGTAAATAAGAAGATATAAATTTAATCAATTACATAACGATGAAAGAAAACGAAATAGCACTCGGTACAGGAATGGGAAATATCCGTTTTGGATATACAATGGATCAGGTAAAAGATATAATGGGCGAGCCCGAAGAAATTGAGGAATCAGACGAAGACGATGAATTTGAACATAAAGCCTGGAACTACTGGCAGGAGGGATATTCTTTCTTTTTCGACCGAGAAGACGATTACCGGCTAAGCTGCATCCAAACTGAAAATCCGGAAGTAACTTTATTTGGAGAAAAAATATTTGATTTATCGGGCATCGAACTAAAAGCCTTACTAGCTAAAAATGGTTTAACCGATTGTGAAACCGAAAAACTGGATACCGGCGAAACCCGCCTGAGTTTTGAGCACCAAATGCTCGATTTGTATCTGGAAAACGACCGCTTGCTGGCAATAAATTTCGGGGTTTTTATTAACGACGATTTAGAAGTACAATGGCCAGCTGAACAATAATTTGGTTTGGCAATACAGGCATAAAGCAAAAGAGGCGACTAATTTTTTAGTCGCCTCTTTTTGTAATTTATTTTTTAAAGCTGGCCGCTTACATGAGCCAACGGAATAACAAAAACAACGTGCCGGATAAAAACATAGAAACCGGTAAGGTTAATATCCACGCTAAGGCAATATTACGCACGGTAGATGGGTTCAGGTTTTTAATACCCCGGTTGGCTACCATACTACCCGCAATACCCGAAGATAATATATGCGTGGTACTTACCGGTAACTTAAATACAAACGTCGAAAACCCAATAACGCTGGCCGCCATAAATTCGGCCGATGCCCCCTGGGCATACGTTAAATGTTCTTTCCCAATTTTTTCCCCGATAGTTTTTACTATTCGTTTCCAGCCCACCATGGTACCAATACCCAACGAAAGCGCCACCACCAATATAACCCAGGTGGGAGCATAATCGGTGTAGGTGCGCATTTCTTTAACATTACTGTCCAGGCGTTCGCGATCGGCCAGGCTTAAAGTTACATCTTTGCTCTTAAGTAAATTTTCCGTTTCGCTGGTTAGTAATAAAATATCCCGACGAACTTTAAATCGGCTTTTTTCGGGCAAAGCATGCATGGCATCTACCGATGAAAACAATTGGTGCATATCGGCAATATTGGCTTTCATCTCTACTACGTTGTGCGCATCTTTTAAAGACAAAACCGTTGTATCTACGCGGTTTACCACCTGTTCTACCTGCCCCAGGGCTTGTGTTATCCGGGCCGGATCTTTAGAAGTATCGAGGGCAAAATGAATGGGAACAATACCAATTAAAATAAGCATAATTAAGCCTACACCTTTCTGGCCGTCGTTAGAACCATGAAAAAAGCTTACCAGCGTACAGGTAATAATCAATAGTAGTCTAATCCAGAGTGGAGGGGGTTTACGCTTGTGTGGCTCTTTAAAAATTGATTTATTTTTAACAAACCGTTTTAGAATAAACATTAATATAACCGTAAGGGTAAAGCCCAATAGCGGCGATACAATCAACGACATACCGGTTTTGCCGGCTTCGCCCCAGTTTACCGCGGTACCAGTAGAGCCGGGCAGTGCCGAAAAAGCAATGCCTACGCCCAGAATAGAACCAATAAGCGTGTGCGAGCTGGAAGATGGCAAGCCGTAATACCAGGTACCTAAATTCCAGATAATAGCGCTAATGAGTAAAGCACCAATCATGGCTATGCCGTGGTAAACATTCTGGTCGATGAGGGCTTCAACGGGTAATAAATACACAATGGCCATGGCCACACCAATACCGCCGGCAAATACCCCGATAAAATTCCAGAAACCTGACCAGATAACAGCTACCCAAGGGCGTAGGGTATTGGTGTAAATAACGGTGGCAACCGCATTGGCCGTATCATGAAAGCCATTTACAAACTCAAATGCGCAAGCTGCCAGTAAACAAATAATGAGTAAAAAAAGGAGTTCGGGAGGTAGTCCAAACATAAAGGTTATAATTAGTCCAAATTATAGGTCAAAAGTAAGGCAAAATACCCGTGGCAATGTTAAGAAATTGTTAAATCAGAAAAAACTGCTGGTAAATTAACTAAATGTTAAGAAAATATTCCTTACACGTATAAAATGGTAATAAGTTAAAACAGAAGCGCCTAAAGGTAATAAATATATCTTTTGCTTTCGCCGGATTAACTCTAGTTATATATTTGCAGTTATGGCAAAAGAATCAGAAAAAAACACAGTAGAAAATACCCAGTTAAAAGATATTATTTCGCACGCCAAAGAATACGGCTTTGTATTCCCGAGCAGCGAAATTTACGATGGTTTACAGGCGGTTTACGACTACGGCCAAAATGGTGTAGAACTTAAAAACAACCTGAAAACGCTTTGGTGGAAATGCATGACCCAGCTTAACCACAACGTAGTGGGTATTGATGCCGCCATTTTTATGCACCCGCTCACCTGGAAAGCCTCGGGCCACATCGATTCGTTTAACGACCCGATGATCGATAACAAAGATTCGAAGAAGCGTTACCGGGCCGATGTGTTGGTAGAAGAGCGGGCCGCGCAGTACGAAAAAGAAGGAAACCCAGATAAAGGGCAGACCTTGGTAAAAGCTTTAGCCCGTTTGCTCGAAGCCGAAGATTTAAAAGGCGTTCAGGAATTAATCATTAACGAAGGCATAAAATGCCCGGTTTCCGGAACCAGCAACTGGACCGAAGTGCGCCAGTTTAACCTCATGTTCTCGACGCAGGTGGGGTCGGTGGCCGAAGATGCCAGCACCATTTATTTACGTCCCGAAACTGCCCAGGGCATTTTTGTTAATTTCCTGAACGTACAGAAAACCGGCCGCATGAAAGTGCCTTTTGGTATAGCCCAGATTGGTAAAGCTTTCCGGAACGAA
The DNA here is from genome assembly GCF_057359045.1 of Adhaeribacter sp. Classification (NCBI taxonomy): domain Bacteria; kingdom Pseudomonadati; phylum Bacteroidota; class Cytophagia; order Cytophagales; family Hymenobacteraceae; genus Adhaeribacter; species Adhaeribacter sp. Next base: position 17,352 of record NZ_JBMQUD010000141.1, on the reverse strand, counting down.
ATTGTAGCCCGTCAGTTTATTTTCCGGATGCGCGAATTTGAGCAAATGGAAATGCAATTTTTTGTGCGTCCCGGCACCGAAGGCGAGTGGTACCAACATTGGAAAGACATCCGGAAAAAATGGCACCAGGCTTTAGGCGTGCCCGCCGAAAAGCTGCGTTTCCACGACCACGATAAATTGGCCCATTATGCCAAAGCGGCCGTAGATATTGAATTCGAATTCCCGTTTGGTTTTAAAGAAGTAGAAGGTATTCACTCGCGCGGCGATTTTGATTTAGGCCAGCACCAGGAACTAAGCCGCAAGAAGCAACAATATTTCGATAACGACCTGAACGAAGAAGGTAAACCTTACGGTAATTACGTGCCTTATGTGATCGAAACGTCGGTTGGTGCCGACCGCTTGTTCCTGATGACTTTGTGCAATGCCTATACCGAAGAAGAAGTAACTGAGGGCGAAACTACCAAAACCCGTATTTTCCTGAAATTGCATCCGGCTCTGGCCCCGGTTAAAGCGGCTATTTTCCCGTTGGTACGCAAAGATGGCTTACCCGAAAAAGCGCAGCAAATTTTCGACGATTTGAAATTTGACTTTAATGTAATTACCGAAGAGCGCGATGCCATTGGTAAACGCTACACCCGCCAGGACTTAATTGGTACCCCGTACTGCATTGCCGTAGATTACCAAACCCTGGAAGACGATACCGTTACCATCCGGGACCGCGATACCCGCGAGCAGCAACGCGTACCCATTAGCCAACTGCGCCAGATTATTGGCGATGCTGTTAGTTTTAAACGGATATTTGAGAAACTATAATTATCAATTTAGAATAATTACCCGATGTATACAACCAAAAAAGCCGGCTAAACTTAGCCGGCTTTTTTGGTTATGTATTTAAAGTAAGTATCAGGACAAAATTAACTTATACTATTTTATTTGTATAAATGATTAAGGAACAATATTTTAGCAGATTATGACGTAAATCTGATTACTTACTTATTAAATATTGATTTCAATATAACCCAGCAGTATAGCCACTGCAGCGGCAATAACGGCTAACCCCAGAACTACGCCCAAAATATTACCAATTACCGGCAACGACAGCAAAATTATTAAAACCAAAAGTGCCGCCACCCCTACCAATATCAACTCCGTTTGCGATAAGTTGGTACTGGGCTTCTGCATATCCACAGTAACTTTATTATCGCTGTTTTGTACCCGTACTGAGTTTTTTAATTCCCGTGCTTCGGCACCTAATTGGTTCAGGCGATCTTTATTGGCCGATACACTCACGCGCCCCTCTTTGTTGCGGGCATTGGTAGAATCTTTTAAAATTTTTACGGTTTTCCGGACCAGTTGTCGTATTTCTTTTTTGGTATACGTCTTGGCTGGTGCCTTTTCAGCTGTTTCAGTAGCGGGTAAAGTGCTAACCGGCAAATCTGCTATTGATAGATCGTTGCTGGCGGTAAACACTGGCTCAGGTGCAGTTTGTGGTTTGGCTACTTTGGGCGTGGGTGGCCCAGGCTGAAAATAAAATACTTGTTTAGGACTGGAACAGGCACTAGCCAGAAATAAAGCCAAAATTAAAAACTGCAAATAAAGAGCGGGTCTAATATCTTTCATAGAAAAGTGTATTTAAGAAGAAATATTATCGCAAAAATAACTACAACAGTTTAAAAATAACGGTTTAGACTAAGCCAAATTGCAGTTATTTCCTTATTTAATTAAAAGTATACCAATTGCTCTAAAATAAGGACCAAGTTTAGAGTAAACTCCAGGCAAAAGCTTAGACCTATAAAGTATTAATTACTTAGTAGTAATAAATGCATATTCTTCAACAACTATTAAGTTCTATACAGCAATTCTCATTATTAAGCCGGGTAATTTAGGTCAGACCTTTATTTCAATTAAATATTCAGGTAATCAATTTACTTGTATTTATTACTTCTCAGTATTAAGATATTAAGGCTTTATAATAAAATACTTTGATGTTAATATCTATGCTAAAAACAATGTAATTTTACTCTTGTTTAAAGCAGATAAATATATATTAATCAAAAGGATATTACTAAATATGCTTGTTTGGCTAAAGCTTTTTTCAACAGCATAGAACTGAATATTACAGCCAAAATATTTAGTTATCTATTACCAATATAATCTCCCTCAATGGTTATTATCAGTTGGCTATAAACGATGATATAAATATTAGATTGGGTTTATGTGCAAAATACCAGTAGCCGTTTTGAGTTATAATGGTTAGTTCTTCGGTTTTGTTCTTCGACTTTGTTATTTTTGCAGAACCAGGCTTTGGTTTTGTAACCTTTAGGTTTCTTCAGGTCAATTATTTTAGTTTTAGTAAGTTTACCAACTTTAATTTAAGTATTTGCCTAAGCGCAGAACTAAAATGAAAATCTAATTGCTGATCGGGTAGGGACGAGCATAGAAAAATTGAATTGAGTTTAGTATAATAAATAAAAGTGAAATACAACGAATACAAGAATCTGGATTACGCAAAAGTAGGCGAGGATATCCTGGCTTATTGGAAAGCGAATAATATTTTTGAAAAATCAGTTGAGACCCGGGAAGGGCACGAGCCGTTCGTGTTTTACGAAGGGCCACCTTCGGCCAATGGTACCCCTGGTATTCACCACGTAATGGCCCGGGCGGTTAAAGATATTTTTTGTCGGTATAAAACGCTTAAAGGTTACCAGGTAAACCGCAAAGGTGGCTGGGATACCCACGGCTTACCCATAGAATTACAAGTTGAAAAAGAATTAGGCATAACCAAAGAAGATATTGGTAAAAAAATATCCATAGCCGATTATAATGCCCGTTGCCGCGAAACAGTAATGCGCTTCAAGAGCCAGTGGGACGACTTGACCGAGCGTATGGGCTACTGGGTAGACCTGAACAACCCCTATATTACTTTTGATAACGAATATATTGAGTCGGTCTGGGCCTTACTCAAAAAACTTTACGACAAAGGTTACCTGTATAAAGGTTATACCATTCAACCGTATTCACCGGGTGCCGGTACGGGCTTAAGTTCGCACGAATTAAATCAGCCAGGTACTTACAAAATGGTGAAAGACACCACCGTTGTAGCGCAGTTTAAAATTAAGCAAAACGAGAAATCCACATTTTTATTCGACGAAACGGATGATGCGCCACTTTACTTTTTAGCCTGGACTACTACTCCCTGGACCTTACCAGCCAACACAGCTTTGGCCGTTGGTAAAAATATTAAGTATGTAAAAGTTCGGAGCTTCAACCAATATACGTATGAACCTATTACGGTTATCCTGGCCAAAGATTTAATTAAGCGCTTTTTCTCAGACAAAGCCGCCGAGTTAAATATTGTTGATTACCAGCCCGGCGATAAACTGATACCTTTTAAAGTATTAGCTGAATACACGGGTAAAGATCTGGAAGGTGTGGGTTACGAGCAGCTCATGCCGTATGTACAGCCAGATAAACCAGCTTTTCGGGTAATTATTGGCGATTTTGTAACCACCGAAGACGGTACCGGTATTGTGCACATTGCGCCTACTTTTGGCGGCGACGACTTTAGAGTAGCTGCTCAAAATGATATTCCGGCCATGTTGGTAACCGACGAAAACGGTAAATTAATGCCGCTGGTAGATCGTACCGGTAAATTTGTAAAAGAAGTAACCGATTTCGCTGGCCGCTATGTTAAAAACTACGATCGCCAGGACGAATCGGACAAAGCATATAAATCTACGGATGTACTCATTTCCATTAAGTTAAAGGAAGAAAATAAAGCTTTTAAAGTAGAGAAATACGAGCATACTTATCCACATTGCTGGCGTACCGATTTGCCGGTTCTGTATTACCCGCTCGATAGCTGGTTTATCAGAACCACGGCTGTAAAGGACCGGTTAATTGAGTTAAATAAAACTATTAACTGGAAACCGGAATCTACCGGTACTGGTCGGTTTGGTAATTGGCTCGAGAACCTCGTTGACTGGAATTTATCCCGGTCGCGGTATTGGGGTACTCCGTTGCCCATCTGGCGTACCGAAGATGGCTCGGAAGAAATTTGCGTTGGCTCGGTAAAAGATCTTTACTTAGAAATTGAAAAAAGTATCTCTGCGGGCTTAATGACCAGTAATCCGTTGGCCAATGCTGTGGATAATATTAATGGTAACAGAAATGGGGGCAGCGGTATTATGAACACTATTGCGGAGTTGGTTAGCGAAGTTAAGCACAAATTTGGTCAGGATAATCCGGCGGAAAATTTAGATTATCAGGCTTTTGATTTGCACCGACCTTATGTGGATAATATTGTTTTGGTAAGTCCATCGGGTAAAGCCATGCATCGTGAAACCGACCTGATTGACGTTTGGTTTGATTCAGGAGCAATGCCTTATGCCCAGTGGCATTATCCGTTCGAGAACAAAGATATATTCGAGAAAAACTTTCCGGCCGATTTTATTGCCGAAGGTGTAGACCAGACCCGGGGTTGGTTTTTTACCCTGCACGCCATTGCGGTAATGGTAGAAGATAGTGTGTCTTTTAAAAACGTAATGGCCAACGGCTTGGTGTTGGATAAAAACGGCAACAAAATGAGCAAGCGTTTGGGTAATGCTGTAGATCCTTTTGAAACCATTCAGAAGTATGGCCCGGACGCTACCCGTTGGTACATGATTTCGAATGCGCCGCCTTGGGATAACCTGAAGTTTAACACCGATGGGGTAGTAGAAGTACAACGCCGGTTCTTTGGTACGTTGCACAATACGTATTCTTTCTTTGCGCTATACGCCAACCTCGATAATTTTACCTTTAGCGAAGCCGAAGTGCCTTTGGCTAACCGTACCGAAAGTGATCGTTGGGTTATCTCTAAATTAAATAGCTTAGTAGCGGTAGTAGATGCGGCTTACGCCGATTATGATCCAACCAAAGCGACCCGCGCTATTCAGGATTTTGTGACCGACGATTTAAGTAACTGGTACGTGCGCCTGAACCGTAAACGTTTCTGGAAAGGCGAATACAACACCGATAAAATTGCGGCTTACCAAACCCTGTATACTTGTTTAGAAACCGTAGCTTTATTGGCCGCGCCGGTAGCTCCTTTTTATATGGACCAACTGTTCCAGGACTTGAATAAAGTATCTAATCGGAACCAGGTAGCCTCTGTGCATTTAGCCGATTTTCCAAAGGCTCTGGATTGGGCAATTGATGTAGATTTAGAAGAGCGGATGCAATTGGCGCAAACCATTTCGTCATTGGTGCATTCCTTGCGCAAAAAAGAAACCATTAAAGTACGGCAACCTTTATCGCGTATTCTTATTCCTATACTCAATGAAAAGAGCAAAGCCCAGATAGAAGCGGTAGCCGACTTAATTATGAGTGAAGTGAATGTTAAAAACATCGAATACATCGATGATACTTCGGGCGTACTGGTAAAGAAAATTAAACCTAATTTTAAACGTTTGGGGCAGGTTTTTGGGCCGCAATTAAAGCAAGTGGCAGCAGTTATTCAGGGTATGAACCAGGAACAAATTGCAATTCTGGAGCGGGAAGGTGGTTTTGAAATTCCACTCGACGGTGATACGGTTATTATTACGCCCGAAGATGTAGAAATTATGTCGGAAGATATACCGGGCTGGCTGGTTGCTTCGGAAGGTAAATTAACGGTAGCGTTAGATATTACCTTAACCGAAGCCCTGAAACAAGAAGGTATTGCCCGCGATTTGGTAAACCGGATTCAGAATTTACGGAAAGATAATGGCCTGGATGTGCAAGATAAAATTCGTATCTCGCTACAAAATAACCATCCGGAGGTAAATAATGCCGTTAATGCTTTTGAACAATATATTCGGGAAGAGACCCAAGCCACTGGTGTGCAGTTAACGGATATATTACCCGACGGAACTACTTTAGAAATAGATGAGTTTACATTAGGTGCGAAGCTGGAAGTGGTATAATATTGGCTATAAGTCAATTATTACATAATTTAAAATTAAAGCGAAATTTTCCCGTATCTGAATGAAGTACTTTAAATTCTATTCTCTAAGCCTACTGGTTATTTTAATTGATCAGGTGGTTAAAGTGTTGGTGCACTACAACATGGCTATGGGCTTACCCGGCGAAATTCACCTGATTGGTGATTGGGTGAAGCTGCATTACACTACTAACCCCGGTATGGCCTTTGGCGTAGAGTTGGGTTCTAGTTATGGCAAACTCATTTTAAGTACCTTTAGGTTGGTAGCAATGGTGGGTATTGGTTATTATTTATATTACCTGCGTAAAAATAGTGCCCATACCGGCCTTATTTGGTGTGTTGCTTTAATTTTAGGCGGTGCCATCGGGAACTTAATTGATAGTATTTTTTACGGGGTAATTTTTGATAACGCACCTTATGGCTCGTCGTCGCCCTGGTTCCATGGGCAGGTTATTGATATGTTTTATTTAGATATCTGGGAAGGCTTTATTCCGCATTGGGTACCTGTTTTGGGCGGGCAAGCTATGTCGTTGTGGCCAATATTTAACGTAGCCGATTCGGCAATATTTATTGGGGTGGTAATTATTTTATTTAATCAGAAGCGGTTTTTTGCCAGCTTGCATCAACAAGAGTCAAATAGCGCTTTGGCCCAAAACCCAGCTAACGCCGAAACGACGAATGCTGAAATAGAAGCTTAGTAAATAATTTTACTTACAAAAGAAAGAGCCCTGTTTATTAATAGGGCTCTTTCTTTTTTATATCCCTTAGATATCTTTCTTATATTTTATTACCCAGAGAAAGCGGAATATTTTATTTAACGCTAATGCTTATTATTTTACGCATTAAAGGAACATTTTGCTGCATATTCGTAGATAGTAGCTTAAATACTTGGTTTAAACAGATACTTATACAGGCGGTATTAAATTAAATCCGATATTGCCGGTAATTGAATATTCCTTATTTACCCAAACAGCAAATTACTTTGACCAAGCCTTTATTACAGGTTAATCAACTGGAAACCCATTTCATCTCGCATCGGGGTTTTACCAAAGCCGTAGACCAGGTATCGTTTGTGCTAAATAAGCAGGAAACCGTAGCCATTGTAGGCGAATCCGGGTCGGGTAAATCGGTAACCTCACTTTCTTTGATGCAGTTAATTCCGCAACCACCTGGCCGTATTGCTTCCGGCGAAGCAATATTTCAGTCACGTATTTTTGGCGAAGTAGATCTGTTAAAACTATCGGCCAAGCAACTGCAGAAAATTCGTGGTAACGAAATCTCCATGATTTTTCAGGAACCCATGTCGTCGCTGAATCCGGTTTATACTTGCGGGAGCCAGGTTGCCGAAGTGTTGATATGGCATCTGAAATTATCGAAAGCAGAAGCTAAAGAAAGGACTATAGCCTTATTCCAGCGAGTAAAGCTGCCCAGGCCCGAAAAGATCTTTAGGGCTTATCCACACGAAATATCGGGTGGACAGAAGCAGCGGGTTATGATTGCCATGGCGATGGCTTGTAACCCCGCTATCTTAATTGCCGATGAACCGACTACGGCTTTAGATGTAACAGTGCAAGCGCATATTCTTGATTTGTTAAATGAGCTGCGCTTACAGAATAATACATCCATATTATTTATCACCCATGATTTGGGCGTTGTAGCAGAAATAGCCGATCGTATTATTGTGATGTACCGGGGCAAGGTAGTGGAGCAGGGCTCTGTTTTAGATATTTTTAGTAATCCTCAACATCCGTATACCCAGGCATTGCTGGCCTGTCGCCCTAAATTATCGATGAGCAAAGAATATCTGCCTACGGTAAGTGATTTTATGGTTATTGATGAACATGGAAAAATAATCAAGAAAGAAAACTTATCTACACCTGAAGTTGTTAAAAATGAGGTATATGCTCCTTCTCCAGTTCTATCCAGTTCCCCTTTATTAGTAGTTGATAACCTGCAAGTACATTTCCTGGTACGCAACGGTTTATTCACAAGAACTAAAGAGTACATTAAAGCAGTAGATGGGGTAAGTTTTTCGGTATTCGCCAACGAAACGATTGGCTTAGTAGGTGAGTCGGGGTGTGGCAAGACTACCTTAGGCCGTGCCTTGTTACGTTTGGTAACACCTACTGCCGGTAGCATAGAATTTAACAACACCAATATTGCTGGTTTGTCGGCCGAAGCGTTACGGAAAAGCCGTAAGCAGTTTCAAATGATTTTTCAGGACCCGTATGCTTCTCTGAACCCCATGCAAACAGTTGGCGCGGCCATTATGGAGCCCATGCAGGTGCATCAGGTGTTAAAAAATGATGCCGAAAGACGGGAGAAAGTTTACGAACTGCTTCAGACGGTGAATCTTAGTCCGGAACATTTCAATCGTTATCCACACGAGTTTTCTGGTGGACAACGGCAACGGATAAGTATTGCCCGGGCTTTGGCTTTAGAACCCAAATGTATTATTTGCGACGAATCAGTTTCGGCGCTAGACGTATCGGTGCAGGCGCAGGTACTTAACTTATTAAATAAATTAAAAGCCGATTTTGGTATTACCTATATTTTTATCACCCACGATTTAGCCGTTGCTCGCTTTATGGCCGATCGTATTTTTGTGATGAATGCCGGTAAAATTGTAGAATCTGGTACGGCACAGGATATATATACAAATCCTCAGAATCCGTATACACGTAATTTGCTAGCAGCAATACCTAAAGGCGAAATAGAAGATATTAAACGAGCGCAGCAGCTCCGGCAAAGTAGCGTTGCGCATGCATAAAATAATAACAACAGTATTTACTGTAAATTAAATGGAAAGAAAACGAAGAAAAGAAGACACTGGCCGTGTCAGCCGTTCCGAAAATAAAAAGGAAAGCAGCCGCAGAGGCGGTGTGGAAATAACCAAAGGCAAGTTGTTGAAAATATTTACCAGCAGTCCGGGTAAAACCTTTGGCTACAAACAAATATCGCGTCGTTTAGACGTAACTGATAAAAACGGAAGAGATGTTATCAACGATTTATTAAAGCAGTTGCGCAAAGAAGGTAAAATATTGCCTTTAGCCGATAGCAATTATATTTTAAATGTAGGAGATGATAAAATAATAGAAGGTACCGTAGATTTAGCTAATAACCGGCACGCCTATGTTATTTCGGCCGATGCCGAAGAAGATATTCGGATAGCTACTGAAAATCTCATGTTTGCCATGGGCGGTGACCGGGTACGGGTACGGCTTATTCCCGGAAGAGGTGAGCGCCAGGAAGGTGAAGTAATAGAGATCCTGGAAAGGGTAAGCGACGAAGTAGCCGGTAGGATAGAATTATCGAAGAATTTTGCTTTTCTGGTACCAAACTTTAAAAAGCTTTATTTCGATGTATTTATCAACGAAGACGATATAAACGATGCGCAGCACGGTGATAAAGTACTCGTTAAAATTACGGAATGGCCCAAATCTGCGAATAAAAGTCCTATTGGAAAAGTAACGCGGGTATTTGGACCGGCCGGCGAAAACGAAGCGGAAATAAACTCGATTATGGCTGAGTTTGGTTTGCCCTTTGAATTCCCGCGCGAAGTTGAAGAAGAAGCCGAAGCTATTTCGGAGGTAATAACTGAAGAAGAAATATCTCAACGCCGCGACTTCCGGAATGTTACTACCTTTACCATTGACCCGGTAGATGCGAAAGATTTTGATGATGCTTTGTCTATCCGGTCGTTAGAAAATGGCCGATGGGAGATAGGGGTACATATTGCCGATGTTACGCATTACATTAACGAAAAGTCTAGATTAGAAAAAGAAGCTTATCACCGGGCAACTTCGGTTTATTTAGTAGACCGTACCATTCCCATGTTACCCGAGAAACTTTCTAATGGTTTGTGTTCTCTGCGGCCGCACGAAGATAAACTTACCTTTGCGGCTGTATTTGAAATGGATGAAAGTGGCCGTTTATATGACACCTGGATTGGCAAAACCATTATTCACTCAGACCGCCGTTTTGCTTATGAAGAAGCGCAGCAAGTAATAGAGACTGGCGAAGGTGATTTTGTAGAAGAAATTCAAACCCTGAATAACATTGCCAAGCAGCTAAAAGAAAAGCGTTTTAAAAACGGCGCCATTAGCTTTGAAACTACGGAAGTTAAATTTAAGCTAGATGAAAACGGTAGGCCGCTGTCAGTATTCGTGAAGGAACGCAAAGATGCGCATAAGCTAATTGAAGAGTTTATGCTGTTGGCCAACCGGAAGGTAGCTGAATATGTGTTTAACCTGAAAAAACGAGGTAAGCGTTTTACCATGGTCTATCGTACCCACGATGCTCCAGACCCGGATAAGCTGAGTAATTTTTCGCTGTTTGCCTCTAAATTTGGTTATAAGCTAAACCTGGAGAGCAAAGAAATTTCGAGTGAGCTTAATAAACTTACGGAAGAAGTGGAAGGTAAACCAGAGCAGAATGTACTGCAAAACCTAGCCATTCGGACTATGGCCAAAGCCAAATATACCACCGAACCATTAGGACATTTTGGGCTGGCTTTTGAGCATTATTCACATTTTACTTCGCCTATTCGTCGTTACCCCGATATGATGGCGCACCGATTGATATTTCAATATCTAAATGGTAGCGCTTCAGCGGAAAAGGAAGAGTACGAAGAAAAATGTAAGCATTCGTCGGAACAGGAAAAAAGAGCTGCCGATGCTGAGCGGGCTTCTATCAAATATAAACAAGTAGAGTTTATGTTAAATACGGTAGGTCAGCAATTTAAAGGTATTGTTTCGGGTTTAACAGAATGGGGCTTATACGTTGAAATTGAGGAGAATAAGTGCGAAGGAATGGTGCGACTTGCCGATTTAGATGATGATTTCTATGAATTAGATGCCCAAAACTATAGAATTATTGGCCGGAGAAATAAACGAATGATTTCTTTTGGTGATGAGGTTTGGGTAGAAGTAAAAGCCGCTAATTTAAACGACCGCACTATTGATTTAAAGTTATTAAGTAATGCACCGGATAATGCGACAACGGCAAATTCGTCGCGCCCAATTGTAGACTACTCACCGAAAGGAAAAAATAAACAAGATGCTAGCCAGGTGCCTGATGTGCATTCTTTGGCAAGTAAGCCTAGTTCTCGAAAGAGTAAGAAAAAGAAAGATTTAGTTGCTGATATGGAAGATAACTTGGAATCTACTTCTGTGGGTAATACCTTTGAATATAATTTTGACAACATGCCGGGTTTACAGGAGGATAGTAACAGAGAGATAAAAGGAAGAAACCTGCGCGATTATTACGGCTTTGATGAATAATTCAAACGCACTTTCTTCAGAAGTGCACTTCCAATCAGGTGTGGATATCTCGTACTTTTCGCAAAAAATCGATCAGGAGATATCCACAATTAATTATGGGGATAACCCATTTGAACTGTACGAGCCAATTCGCTACATTATGAACTTGGGCGGTAAAAGGTTACGGCCTTTAATTACCCTAATGGCTGGGTACTTATTCCAAGATAATGTAGAACATTGTGTTAGGCCAGCTATTGGAATTGAAGTTTTCCACAACTTTACCTTAATGCACGATGATATCATGGACAAAGCTCCTTTGCGAAGAGGAAGTTTAACAGTGCATGAGAAATGGAATGCTAATATTGCTATTTTAAGTGGCGATGTCATGTTGGTAAGGGCTTACGAGTTCTTCTTAGATGTGGAAACTGCTAAGCTTCAGAAAGTTTTAAAGTTGTTTAGTACCTGTGCGGCAGCCGTATGTGAAGGCCAGCAACTAGATATGAATTTTGAAAATCAGCCACAAATTTCTATTCCGGATTATTTGCATATGATTACCCTTAAAACGGCCGTTCTATTGGGCTTTAGTTTAGAACTGGGTGCAGTGTTAAATTCGGCTAGTGAGAATGATGCTCTTTTATTAAAGAATTTTGGTATTAATATAGGTATTGCCTTTCAGTTGCGTGATGATCTTTTAGATGTATATGGTGACCAGGAGAAGTTTGGTAAACAGGTAGGTGGAGATATTTTAGCGGATAAGAAAACTTTTCTTTTAATAACAGCCTTAGCTCAGGCCAATGAAGAACAAAGACAAATCTTAACGCAATTCGGTCAACAGATGGTATATGAACCAGAGCAGAAAATTAAGGAGATTACAGCCGTTTACAATCAGCTAAATATTAAAGCCCAAACAGAAGAAAAGATTAATGAATATTTCAATGAGGCTATTTCGAGTTTAGATGCTGTTGATGCCCCCGCGCTACGTAAATTGTTATTAAGAAATTTGGCTTTACAGTTAATGGCACGTGAAAATTAATATGGTTTTATTTTCTATTTAAAACTAAGCACAAGTATTAATTAATAAGTTTTAATATAAGCTGGTCTGACAATTAAGTCAACCGGCTTTATTTTTTATTTCTAAATCTATTTGCAATGAGTATTACCCTAATCTTAATTATTCTAACAGTAGGAATTTCCATATATGCCTGGTCTAATCAGGAATTAATGCAACGCTGGATTTTTCATCCATATAGTGTTGCAAAAAAACACCAGTATTACCGATTTATAACATCGGGATTTTTGCACGCTGACTGGACCCATTTACTTTTTAACATGTTTTCTTTTTATATGTTTGCGCAGGTAGTAGAACGGATGTTTGTCCAGTTATTTGATGTGCAAAAGGGGATATTATTATTTTTGCTTATTTACATAGGAGGTATTATTGTATCTGATATTTATACATTTATTAAAGAAAAGGGTAACCATGATTATCATGGTTTAGGCGCATCAGGTGGTGTTTCTGCTATTATTTTCTCCAGTATTCTGTTAAATCCCTTAACTAAAATTATTGTATTTCCTATTCCAGTAGGTATTCCAGGGTTTATATTTGGCTTATTATACCTGATTTATTCTTATTTTCAGGCCAAGCGCATGGGCGATAACGTTAACCACGATGCCCATTTTTATGGAGCAGTTTATGGCTTTTTACTTACCTTATTTTTAGTGCCGGGTGCCTTAAGCAACTTTATTAATCAGATTAGCAATTTTCGCATTTTTTAAGAAGATGTGTTATCTGCAGCAAATTATTAGTTATTAGTTCATCTGGTAAATTTTTACGTTTTCCCAGTAGCCCATTATATTTTCTTCTGAGCCAACCAGTATATCTATTCTGTTTCTAATCTTCTTCTTCATAGTATCTCTTACCACGTAATGGCCATCTAATTTTTTTGAGATACCTTCTACATGCAATGTGTCGCCGTAGTTAATAGGACCACCCCAACGACTTAGCAAATTTCTTGACACAGCTATCCAGCGATGTTTACTAGGTTTCTTGTTTTTTATTTTGGATCCATCGGCTGTGATGAGAGGTGTATCGTCCGTTTGTTCTTTTACTGGAAAGTACACCGATGCAGATACGGCAATGGGTTTTATAGGCTCTGTCTCTACCGCTACTTTTTTTATTTTTAGGGGCGCTATTTCTTCTGTTGTATTTTGTTCCTGACGTGAATTCGAAAATGGAAATAATTTTGGGAGGGAAAATATAAACATCCAGATTACCCCAAACAGCTTGTATTTTACCATGCTTTTTAAGTTTTAAGTTAAATTTCAAAAGGGAAATGTCTTCTAAAACGGTAAAAAGATGGGCAAGGTTTTAAATCGTCTGTTTGTAATTGTTTAGGACCTTCTATTCTTATGTTTATCTTCTTCTTATATCTTCAATGTTCCACGTGAATCATCAGGGCATAAGGAAGTATAAATTGAGTAGAATACTTTATAAAATTGAGAATAGTAGAAAACTTAAGGAAGCTGTCAAATTATGTTTTTTGATGCCCATCTAAAAAGAAAAATGGTTTATTAAGCTAGAATTATTTGCCATTCTTATAGCAATAGAAGGTTAGTTATTTGTATATTAAGCCAGATAGTTACAAAGTATTATTTTTAAATTGTTGATAAGTGTATTGTGTTAAGTAAAGCTTTGCATTCGTCTTTATATAAATTTTGAAGGTTTTACAACAAATTATTAGATTATTAAATAGAAATACATTTTATGTCTATTAATATTAACTGAATATAAAATCTCTAATCTTAAAATATCAGACATTTCTTTGTTCTGAATTAATCGCTTAAATTTTGACCTTAATTATTCTATTTAATGCAGTGTACTTAAAGAATAATATTTATGGTAAAGGAATCAGCATCTGAGAATGTAATGGCAAAAGGTAGAACTGCAGCAAGCCATAGCCAGACTGAAATTTTATTATGGAATGAGTTCCGGCAGGGATCGCTTGATGCCTATGCAATAATTTACCAGAAGTATTTTTTTACTCTTTATGGATATGGTCTTAAAGTTTGTTCTGATAAAAATGTAGTTAAAGACTGTGTTCAAGAATTATTTGTTCAGATATGGAAGAGTAAAGAAAATTTAAAAGAGACAAATTCAATCAAATACTACTTGCTAACAGCTATTAAGAGAAAATTAATAGACCATTTTGCAGCACAAGCAAGATTTAGTTCTATAACTGACCTAGAAGGGTTAGAAGAATGGGAAAGTACTGCCTCGGAAGAGTCCCACATAATAATGGAGCAGCATCTGGATGAACAAAAGCAGGTAATAATTGCTTCATTAGACAAACTGACCAAACGGCAAAAGGAAGCCGTGATATTAAAATTTTATAATAATATGCCCAGCGAAGATATTGCACTTAGAATGAATATCTCTGTTGAAGGCGTATACAACCTTGTTTCTAAGGCCTTAAGCCGTTGTCGTAAAGAAATAACCAAAGCTTATTATACCCTTCTTTAGTAGAAACATTATTAACTTAAAGCAGCAACCTAGGCTTAGCTTTTTTTAGGGTTTGGTAAATATTACTGGTTCAAAACACTTCTAACATTTCTTTAAAAAGAATTTCTGCTGTTGCAACATTGCTTAAATTTGTAACCTTTCACCGAAGTATTTAAACAGCATTTTAAAATTTATTACCTCAAATTTTAATGAACTACTAATTAGCTTAAAAAAATTTGCCTATTTAATTTTTTAAGCTGAAGAATGGTGAGAAATAAGGGGCTTGCATGTTTAATTAGGGAATGCTAAATAGAGGTTAGATTGTTGATGAAATACTGTAAATATTGTGTTCAGGACTTTGTAAAGGATTGTTATTTTCAACAGTGGGTGATTTCTCCAGACGACGAAACAAATATTTTCTGGGAAAATTGGCTAAAGAATAATCCTGAGAAAAAAGAAGTTATAGAAGAGGCGCGTCAAATTATTCAGGTACTAGGTTTCCGTAGCGATTATGAGGCAAATACCCATTTCATCCAGGTTTGGCAGAATATCAACATTGAAATTAATACCAAAGAAGCCGCGCCTGCTGTTGCAAATTATCCACAAACTAAATCTGCATTAACGCACCAGGTCCAGAAATTGGCCGCTGTATTTTTAGGCCTATTATTAATAAGTTTTTCGGTTTGCCAATTTTGGATAAAGGACCCACTGAATGTACCGGTAAGCTATGAAACGACTTATGGCGAGATAAAGCATGTTGTTTTGCCCGATGGTTCTAAAGTGTTTTTAAATAGTAATTCACACCTCACGTTCCGTCGGGAATGGAGTAGCCAGGTACCCCGAGAAGTTTGGTTGACTGGCGAAGCGTATTTTAGTGTTGTAAAAAAGGAAAACGGGGGGAACTCTAAGTTTAAAGTACACGCTAATAAAGTTACTGTTGAAGTACTAGGTACCCAATTTAATGTAAGCGACCGACGTAATACAACCAAAGTAGTCCTGGCCAGTGGTAAAATTAAATTAAGTGTACAAGGTGTTAATAAGCATATAAAGCAACACATTTTACTATTACCCGGTGAGTACGCGCAGTATAAAACGTTACAACAGAAATTATCTAAAGCACACGTAGATCCCTCGCATTATACCTCCTGGATAAACAATAAAATACATTTACAAAAAACTCCATTAAGAGAGATTGGATACTTGCTGGAAGATAACTACGGATTTAAAGTGCATTTTGCAGATGACGCAATTGCCAAACAAAATTTTACCGGCAGTTTTCCACGAAACGATTACAAGTTTTTATTAGACATGTTAGCAATCCTGTACGATTTAGAAATTGTGCAGCAGCATAATGAAATTACAATAACCCCAAAGTCTAATACTTTAAGTCGCTAAAAAACCACTGTTTTTAATAAAGTATATCTATTTTATTGGTGTACAAAATGTAGCCACAAATATCGTTTACAAGCTGTAAGTAGTTGTTAATTATAGTTTAACTATTACTAAAATAAACTATCTATGCTAAATTATCAACAACAAAGTACTGCAGTAATTAGCATAGAGCTATTAGGGAAAATAATATCAGCTTGACTTTAGTCTGATTTATCTTAAAGGTCTTTATATAAATTATATTTTAATATTTAGCCTGAGTTGTTTCTTTATGAGATGTATATATAAGTTATCTGTTAAAGAAATGTAGAGTTTTAAATATTTGGAATTCTGCTAATAGTAAACAGTATGATTAAATATTATCAACATATCAAGTAAACAATATTTAAGCTTAACCTTGTTAAGTTAAATATAAATTAAGATTGTAGTAAAAATTACCAGTATGGAAAACCAGAAATGTTTTTGCCTTTTACTTTTATTAAGTGTCTTTTTATTTCATAATGTTACTGGCCAAACGAAAAAAACTGTACCGGCGAAGCAACCCAATATTATTTTTATTTTAACCGATGACTTAGGCTACGGTGATTTAGGTGTATTTTATCAACAGCAGCGCTCTAAGCAAAATGATAGGAATCAGCCGTATACGTTTACACCTTATCTGGATAAACTAGCAGCACAGGGCGCCACCTTACCTAATCACTACTGTGCTGCCCCGGTTTGTGCACCATCGCGGGCATCTATATTATTAGGGCAAAGTCAAGGGCATGCCAATGTACGCGATAACCAGTTCGATAAAGCTTTAGCAAATAACCATACCATGGCTTCTACCTTGCGGCAACTTGGGTATACTACAGCCGCTATTGGCAAGTGGGGTTTACAAGGTGCAGGCAACGATGGACCAGATTGGCCGGCGCACCCACTAAACCGCGGGTTTGATTATTACTTAGGGTATATGCGTCACCGCGATGGTCACGAGCATTATCCAAAAGAAGGTATTTACCGCGGAGCAAAAGAAGTATGGGAAAACCGGAAGAATATTGCCGCTGATTTAGATAAATGCTATACCGGAGATCTGTGGACAGCTGCTGCCAAAAAGTGGATAGTTGCGCATAAACAAGGTAATAAAGGTAGAAACCCGTTCTTTATATACCTGGCCTACGATACCCCGCATGCAGTACTGGAATTACCTACGCAAGCTTACCCGGCAGGAGCCGGTTTAAAGGGTGGTTTGCAGTGGCTTG
>NZ_JBMQUD010000140.1:0-11082 GCF_057359045.1 Adhaeribacter sp. | reverse complement strand
TTTGCCGGGAGCCAGCTTATAATTTAGTTCTTCTTAGCCGTTGCTCATGGCTTTTTGCCCCAAAGGATTAGCCGCAAATAAACCGTAACCGCGGGCGTGCCAGTAAGTGGGGTAACCAACATTCTCCGGATTATCCAGCAATACCAAAGAAACTCTTTCCTGACCAATGGTGCCGGTTAAGTTTACCCACTTGGCGCGGGTACCCCACACATCGTCGCCTTGTTTGCCCTCGCTGCTTATGTATTTACCGGTTACGCCTTCGTTATTCATTTTGGCTACCGGGGTAGCTTTGCCGCTGGCATCGGTAAATATTTCGGGTTTGTTAGAGGGGTGTTCCAATTCGCGGGCCAACCGCATGCCAATCATACCTTCTTTGTTGTCTGTAAAAGTAACTTCTTCTTTTAAAGCGGTAAGTTTGGTTATACGTTCAATGGTGCGGTCGTTGCCCTGGCCACTAAAAATAAAGCGGGTTTCCTCCAGTAGCAGGTTGGTGCCATCGGGCTTTTGCCAGTCGGCGGTTACCGTTAGCTCAGCTTTATCGTCGCCGCCGGTCATTTTAGCTACACTGCGGTGACGGATGGTGCCGTATGCTGATTTTTTTTCGGGAGCAATGGCGGTAGAATTATTCCAGAAATCAAGCCCGTTTACATCGCCGTAATTAAACCACATGCCCACGTGGTGCGGATGGTCTACACGCTCGCCGGGCCGCGGGTCCATAGGCCAGCCACGGGTAACCAGCGTACCTTTGGCCGTGCGCAGCGGATACAGCACGGGTTTCATGAGATCAGTGGGGTAAATATACGAGGTAAAAGGCTTGCCATCTACGGTAATATCTACACGCTTGCCGGCTTTGTTTTCGGTTATGGAAAAGCGCTTGGCCTTTTGGTTTTGCACAAAACCCATGGCCAGGCAAATTACCGCCAGGCTTAGCACGCCATAACTAACCTGCTTTATGTTTTTTAACATGCTCTATTTCCCTTAGCTGGCTATAACATCTTGTTTGGTATCGTCGAAGGTAACCTTCTTGCCCGTTTCCATAGCAATGCGGGTCATGATATTGGCAATGGAATGATTATAACCGGCTTTTACCGAAGCATTCGGTGTTTTACGGCTACGCACACATTCCATCCAGTTGCGCATGTGCAGCGAGGTCATTGGGTCGCCGCCGGTATTGGCACCGGTTTCCATTCTGGCCGCACTGGGCAGTTTAGAGGCGGTAAGCAAATTGGCTTTCATACCCCTCTCATCGGCCATTTTTTGGGTTAAGCCACCTTCCGGGGAAATTTCGTTTGTATCGAGGTTAATCATACCGCCATTAGAGAAGTACAGCTCTTTGGTACCGCCGGCCGCGTTATGGAACCGCGACGAAAATACGACCTGGAAGCCTTTGCTCATATCGTTTTGCGGGCCATAATCCATTACCGCCGTTAAAGTATCGGCATTGGTCCGGCCGTCCTTCCACATATAGATACCACCGTTGGCCGAAACACTACGTGGATGATCCAAGCCGGTAAACCAGTGTACGGTATCGATCTGGTGCGCCATCCACTGCCCCGGTATACCCGAAGAATAAGGCCAGAACAACCGGAACTCTAAATATTTACGCGGGTCCCAGGCCACTTTCGGGCGGTTCATTAAAAAGCGATCCCAATCCGTATCTTCTTTCCGGATATCTTTAACGGCATCTACCCGCCAGCGGCCCGGTTGGTTTACGTTCCAGCACATTTCTACCATGGTAATATCGCCAAACTTGCCCGACCGGATAAATTCGTTGGCGGCAATGTAGTTAGGGGCGCTACGGCGCTGAGAACCAATCTGTACAATTTTTTTGGTATCTTCTACGGCTTTCAGTAAAGCCCGGGCATCTTCCATGGTTTCGGCCATTGGCTTTTCGATATAGGCATCGCGACCGGCTCTTACAGCTTCTACGCCCATTAAAGCGTGCTGAAAATCGGCAGTAGAAATAATTACCGCATCTACATCTTTGTTGGCGTACAGCTCATCGTTGTTGCGGTGCTTTTTAATTTGCATACCGGCTTTGGATTTAATATACGCTTCGGCTTCGTCGCGCCGACGGTTCCAGATATCGGATACGGCTATAAAATCGAAATTAAGTTCTTTGGCGTGGTTCATGAAAGAAGGCACCAGTGAACTTCTAAAGCGGTTAGAGAAACCAACTATACCCACATTTACCCGATCGTTGGCCCCCAATATACGGCCGTAACTTTTTGCACTTATGCCCATAGCGGCCAGACCCACCGTTCCCATAGCTGCTTTTTTCAGAAAATCCCGACGGGAGTTATTACTGTTATTTTCCATGTTCTTTTTGGTATTTTAATTAAGTGGTGAATAATATTTTAATAATTTAAATAACAGGCTATAATTTCCTGATTTTGATATTGCGGTAATGTACTTCGTCGTTGTGGTCCTGGAGTAAAATAGGTCCCTGGGCTGCTTCGCCAAAGTCTTTATTTTTGCTGTATTTACTTTCGGCTACCAGGGCCCGGTACGCGGGGCTGCCGCGTTCAAAGTCTACTACTTTGGTGCCATTAAGCCAATGCTCTACGTGCCTGTTTTTAGATACAATACGCACCTGGTTCCACTCCCCAATGGGCAGCACTTTTTTATTTTGAGCCGGAATCAGGTCGTAGAGCGACCCGATGGTGCGGTTGCCGTTTTTACCCATTTTGGCATCGGGATGGCGGTCGTCGTCGAGCAGCTGAAACTCTAAACCCAGCACGGAACCGCCGTTTTCAGTAACAAAATATTTAACCCCGCTGTTGGCACCGGGTGTTAACTTGGCTTCCAGGGTTAACTCAAAATCGCTGTACTGGCCAGTGGTAACAATATCGCCGCCTTTAGTTGCTTTCTGGATGATGAGTTCGCCGTTTTCTATTTTCCAGCCCTGGGTCGGGAATGTTTGTTTATTTGCATTGCGCCAGCCATTACTGGTTTTGCCATCAAAAAGTAATTGCCAACCGGCTTTCCGTTCGGCAGCGGTTAAGGTATTCTGGTTATCGGCAGAGAGCGTATTTTCTAAAGCAGCACCACCACTTTGGTTATTGGCCGATATTTGTTGTGCTGGATTACAGCTCGCGGTAAATAGCCCCAGCACCAAAGCCGAAACCGGTAAATATTTATTTATATAAAAGTTAATCATTTATGAGGACCTTAAAAAATTAAAATACTTGCACTAAATCAGCCTGTTCGCTAATAAACTAAGGTGATACGTTACACTTTTATGCCAATTGAATTCAGGTAATTTCGGGTAATTTCGCCGCATTGTAGTGGGGTTTTGCTTTTATCCGGCACGGAATCTAGCTCCACAATACCCCAGCCTTTAAATTTAATGTCGGCCAATGCTTTAAAAATACCCGGTAAATCTACCTTGCCCTGCCCCAACTCCACAAAGGTATACGCCCTTGGACTGGTGTCGCCGGTTTTAGGGCGCACATCTTTCAGGTGCAAAGCCCGGAGCCGGTTTGAGTATTTCCGGATGGCATTTACCGGGCTACCGCCACCCTGGTGGTAGTGAGCCACATCTAACAATAATTTCACATTATCGGCATCGCAACTGGCCAGGATGGTGTCTACTTCTTCGGGGGTTTCGCCGAGTTGGTGCATGTGGTTGTGGTAAGTGGTTTGCACCCCAATAGCTTTGGTTCTTTTGCCAATTTCGTTTAGCAACTTACCGTAAGTTTGCAAATCGGCTGTAGAGGGGTTTCCTTCTTTGGGCCGCGACGAATTGGTTACCTGTATAAACTGACCGCCCAGCGCTTTTACAAACTTGGCGTTGTTTACGTGCATCTGAATAATTTCTTCGTCTTTGCCGGTGTTAATATTGGCATTGCCGCTCGAGAACATGGGCAACTCTAATTTATATTGGGTTAATAAAGCCCGCAAAGCCTCGGGTTTGGCTTCATATTCTTTTAAAACATTGGCCCGCAACTGCACGCCTTTAAAACCCAAAGAGGCAATTTCTTTAATGGCTTGCACATCGTTGCCGCCCCAGGTAATAGCCGAGTAACCTAATTTAAGTCCGGGTACGGAAATTGCGTTGAGACTTAAACTTTTAGCAAAAGAAAGTACAGGCACAGCGGCGGCCGCTAAGGCTGCCTGGGCAATAAATTTTCTACGGGAGATAGGGAACGACATAATTTATTTTAATTGTTTATTTAAGTTAACTTTCTTGCCTGACCGGGTAATTACTTACCTGCTATGGCCCGGCAAGCGGCATATTATTTTCTTTATAATACAACTAGCAAACCAAACTATTTAAATTATTATAATGAATGTATTTACTCGTAAAAAACCATGCAAAAACCATCAAAAACACCACAAAATCAGCTTTTAAAAAATAAATAACAAAAATACACCTAAACAATCTTAACGATTTTCTAAGTAAAACACAAGAAATAAATTAATTAAGAAAGCACTCCAGAAGAGAATCTGAATCCGGCAACGTTCCCGGAAAGATTATAACTCATTATATTTTAGATACCGGCGGGTTAAAGCCTGATGGACAAAAAAATAATGATGTAAGTGCAAGTCTAAAATAAATAAACCAAACGTCGATTGAATGTGGTTAACTTTTATAGCAACTGAAAAAAATGTAATAATTTAGGCTTACCTTTAAAAATAATTTATTCTGCTACCCGGGTTTGCCAGCGCCTAATTATTAAATTATTAATATTTTGTAGCGATAGCACCGTTAATAAGATGGCCAAACCCGGAAACAGCACCAACCACCAGGCCTGGAAATTTTCACGGATCTTATTTATGGAGCGGCCCCAACTAGGCATACTATCCGGTATACCAATGCCCAGAAAAGAAAGCGTTGCTTCTAACGAGATTAGGTTGCAAATACCAAAGGTAATGGCCACCAGCAAAGGCACCAGAATATTAGGCAAAACGTGCCGGGTTATAATGCGTGCCGGGTGAAAACCGAGTGCTACCGCTGCCTCTATATAAGGCAGGTTCTTAACTTTTATGATTTCGCCGCGGGTTAAGCGGGCAATGCCCGGCCAGAAAGTAACCACCGAGAGTAAAATAACATTTATTACCGAAGCGTTAGGCGCAAAAGCCGCCAAACTCAGGATCAGCAATAACCGGGGCACGGCACCTATCAACTCTATCAACTTTAGCACCACTAAATCTACGGGTAAGTTTACCAACTGCTTACATAAACTGATGCGCAGAAGTAAATATTTGATTAGTTTATAGATCAGATAACTTAAGCCCAATATACCAACTCTAACTAACCAGGTTAGGCCAAAGCTGGCAGATTCTTTAAATATTATTTCGGCTTTAGGAAAGTAAAAGCAGGCGCAAAATACAGCTACAAACAAACTTATTAAATTACCGACCGGCAGTTTTAAACCTGAATCGCGGTAATAGCCGGCCAGCAGCCCCAGTACTATACCTAAAGTAGCCGCCAGCATTATGGTGGGCACACTTACCAGCAAAGCGGTGCGGGCACCGTAAATCAGGTTAACTCCAACATCGCGGCCCAAATCATCGGTACCTAAATAATGAAAAGGGTTCCCGGCCTGGTACATTTCCCATTTAAAGGGTTCCTGGTAAATATGCCACAAGTCTTGTTCGTTGGGCTGGTAATGTAAGGGTAACCAATCGGCAAAAAGCGCACAAAATACCACCAGGGCTAAATAACCTAAACATAACTTATTGGCTAAGGTAAAGCGGGGCCGGTATTCTTTAGGTTGGATTATTGAACTCATGCGGGGTTTGAGCGCGTACGAGGATCGGCGGCAAAGTAGAGCGCATCGGCCAAAACATGGGCGCCCGCTTTAAGCAAAGCCAAAAACAACACCAACCCAATAACTACCGGGTAATCGCGGGCCAATACCGAATCTCTTAATAAAACGCCGCTTCCTGGTATTACAAATATTACCTCAATAACCACTGCCCCGCTTATAATTACCGGTAAATAGCCCGTAAAAAGTGTTATCAGGGTTAATAAAGCATTCCGAAATGCGTGTCGCCGCAGTACTTTTTGCTCAGATAAGCCTTTGGCCCGGGCAGCTTTAATAAATTCTGAACGCAGTAAGCTTTGCATCGCGTGGTACAATTGGGTAGTTATATAAGGCATACTGGTCAAAATTAAGCATAATGCCGGTAACCACAACTGTTGTACCTGGCTTTGAACCACCGCAAAAATATTGTCGGGTGCATAAAAACCGGCATCGTAAGCGCCAAACACAAAGGCTGGATCTAACAGCCGGGTGCCCAGTAAAAAAGTAAGTAACACCAGGGCTAGTAAAAACATGGGAATACTATCCAGAATATACAGCAAATTCAAAATAAAGCTTTTTCCTTTTTGCCAGCGGCATAAAAGTAAACTAAGCTCTATGCTCAAACAAAAGGTAAGCACCAGGCTGGTAATTAATAAAACCAGGGTATTGCCAACTGCTTCTTTAATTTTGTTTAATACCGGTTGCTGATCGCGATAAGAGTAGCCCAAATTACCTTGCAGTAAATTAATAAACCAGGCATGATACTGGTTGCGGCTACCATGCCAGCGCCAATCCGGAATTAATACCCGATACGGTTGTGCATTTGCCTGCATAACCGTAAAATGCTTCTGAACTTTGTTAAATATTTCGGGCTGGGTACCCTTAGTTATGCCGGCCGCGGCTAAAACAGCGGCTACTTCCGTAAAGTTTTGGGCGGCCAGGCAGGCGTTGATTGTCTCGGACAGGTTAGTGCTAAGCGGTTGGTTGTGGTTTAAACGACCTCTGGTTTGCAGCGCATTCAGGCTTTGGTAATAGGCGACTATGTACGGCCAGTTACCATATTGCTGTAACAAGTTTTGCAGTAATGACTGGTGCCGTTCCGGAAAAACCCGGTACAAGGTATCGGGTTGCGCCAGATTTGTAACAGAGAAATAAAATAGTGGTTTGTCTAAGCCTTGCTGCTGTAGTTGCGCTAAATAAATTTTGCGGTCTATACTTTTACCTGCCCCACCTAAACTGGCTTCCTGCACTTCGGCCACCACATCGGCATGCGTACCTGGTATTAGCCGGCTAAGCAAAAATACCAAAGAACCAATCAGCCAAACGGTAGGAATAATAAGCAGCAGCCTTTTTAAAAGGTAGAGCAGCATGTTAAATTAATCTTTCAGGGTAAAAGCACTTACATCGTAACCCGGTTTAAGGCCCGAGACTTTGGTATTGGTAAACCGCTTACTTACGGCCAGGCGCTCTTTTATAAAAAACAAAAATATAAGGTTACTTTGCTCGTGCAATATTTCCTGGAACCGCTTTAAAGCTATTGCTTTTTGGTCTTTATCGGCAGTGGTATTAATTAAATCAATCAGGCGGTCGCTTTCGGGGGTGCCAAAACCGGTGTAATTGCTGCCACCTTCTGCGGCATACGCGGTGTGCAGAATGGGCTTGTAATTATACACAAACGGGTTACCCGATAAATATCGAATAAACATTTCAAAGTTATGCGACTTTAGATTTTTAGTTAAAATTAAGCCTTCTACGGGTTCTACTTTAACCGGAATACCTAATTTGCCCGCCGCCTGCTGAAAAATTAAAGAAATATTTTGCAGCTCAGTATTGCCTGCTTTGTAATTTAAGGTAATGGTTAATGGCTCCCATGTACCATTAATTTGTTTTTGCCAGCTATCTTTTTTCTTTTGCCAGCCGGCCGCTTTTAGCAAAGCCGTTGCTTTATCCAGGTTGTAGGCATAGGGCTGCAGCTTGTTATTGTAATAATTGCTATCGCTGGGTATAACCGGCCCCACGGTGCGGGTCGCAAAACCACTTTGCGTTGCTTTAATTATCAAATCTACATCAACCAGGGAGGCTAGTGCCTGGCGGGTGCGCACATCGGCAAATTTAGCTAAACGGCTGTTAACACCCAGGTACGTAAAATCGTACGATTCGGGCGCGTATAAATTATAATACTGCTTAAATGATTTATCTTCAGCTAATTGCTGGTAATTTAATACAGGCAAACCCGGAAACACATCGAGGTGCCGAGCCCGTAATTTTTCTATTGCGGCCCCATTATCCGGTATAATCTGATATATAATTTTTTCTGGACGGGCCGTAAGCAGCGGGTTAGAATTATTTTCTTTGTTTCCCCACCAATCTTCTTTTTTCTTTAAAAGAATAGTTTGGCCGGTTTTCCAGAGCTCCAGTTCGTAGCCACCGCTCCCACGCAAGAAGTTGCTGTTTCGGGTAAAACGTTCGCTGTTAAACCAATTGGCAAATTCTTTAACCTGGAGGTTCTGCGCCAAGGTTTCGTAATTATCAGTTAGGTTTTTTAAGCTAAAATTTACCAGTAAACCTTTAGGATCAACCAAATAAGCCGGCATTATGGCAAAATCGCCCGTCATTAAATCCATTTCGGGCGTGTAGGCATCACAAACCAGCTTAAATTTCGTTTTATCGGTTTTATCCAGAATAATGTCCTGGATAAAAAAATACCGATCGGCCAGGCGTTGATTTTCGATGAGCGGGCAGCGCAATAATTTAAGGGAAAGCGCTACATCTTCGTTGGTAACCGCCGAATTATCTGGCCAGCGGGCCTCGGGATTTATGGTAAACGAAAAAATACTTTGGCTGTCTTGCTTTGTTACAATTGGCAGACTTTGCGCTAATAGCGGGCGTATTTGTTTTTTTTCCGGATCAACAGTTAACAGGCTTTGATAAAGCAAGTTAATAATTTCGGCCGAAAGCGTACTGCTAAAGTTTACCGGATTCAGGTTTTCCGGGTCTTGAGAAGCTCTGATCCGAACAAAATTGCCTAAATTATTTTCTTGTCCGCTGCTGTTACAAGCGCCAAAAAATAAAGTAAAGACTAACAGTATAAGATTAGTTTTTCTCATGCTATACTGGATATGGTGTATTTGCGTACACTAATATAGCAAGAGCCGCTAAACTTATAGTTAATCTTTACTTTATTTATATGCTAAGTTTAAAATAAAATAAGAGACTAGTTTCTGTCGTCCCAGCCGCCGCTACCAATACGGCCACCTGGATCTGTTGTGGGAGCTGTGCTAGTAGTAGATGTTGTACCTGACTGCACAGTGGTTTTATTTTCATTTACTGAGGTTGTGGTTTTTACTTCACCACTTTGTAACACAGAAAATTGCAATAATAGGGATAAGATAAATTCGATCATGGCTGTTATTTTTTTGGTTGTTTATTTAATTATCTGAAACAAATTTCAGCATTTTTTTTTCATGAAAAAAGGACAATGTGCCTCTAAAAGTAACTATAACTTTTTTTATTAGCCTTATGCTTTTAGCAACTAAAATTGATTATAAATATGAATTATTGGGTAAATATAAAACATTATATTTTAATTTATTGCGTAAATTTATTTAATTTGTAACAAAAAGAAAAAAACTAAATATTTATAATCGCAATTATTGTATATTCTTGAAATAAACCTTGATTTAGTTAAGCTTTTCTAATTCATAGAAATAAAAAATTTACAATTCGCGAAAATATTTTAATTTTATTAAACTATAAATATTTTTAAGATTAAAAACGATGGAAGACTTGCGGAAACTTGTGCAGATAGTAATAAATCGGGGGCAAAAGACCCATCCTTTACTCGAAACTAAAAACAAACACCTGGCAAAAGAAACTGAGCTTTTCCTTAAAATAAAAAAAGGAATGCTACAGACGGACGAACAAGCTGCGGAAGTTATGTATAACTGCAAGCCCAACGATCCGCGGATGAAGATGCTAAAATCCAGGTTACGCAAAAAATTGCTTAACCATCTATTCTTTTTAGATTTTACCGACAGCCGCATTAAGGTTACCCACCGCTACGAGCAAGAATGTTTGAGCTTGCTGCACCAGGGGCGCACCCTCATGAACGAAGGCGAAAATAAAATATCAGTAAAGTTATTACAAAATACCTTAAAACTTGCTACCGAAGCCGAGTTAACTTCCATTATTA
The DNA here is from genome assembly GCF_057359045.1 of Adhaeribacter sp. Lineage (NCBI taxonomy): Bacteria > Pseudomonadati > Bacteroidota > Cytophagia > Cytophagales > Hymenobacteraceae > Adhaeribacter > Adhaeribacter sp. The sequence continues at coordinate 1,137 of NZ_JBMQUD010000140.1, read as the reverse complement.
TAACCTGTTTAGAGAAGTTGTTAATTAACTACTCGCTTACGATTAAGTCTAACCTGTATTATAAAACCAAAAAGAAACTCGACCATTACCGCAAATTGGCGGCTTTTGAACAAGAAGCCGAGGATTTATATTACACGGCTAAACTAGAACAAAACAAATCTGTTTTTGCCAAAAGAAGGTTCTTGCCCAAGCTGCAAAAATCATTAGACCGCTTAAAAGAGCTTTGGGAACTTACCCATTCAGTTAATATATTTAATTATTATTATATTTTAAATATTACGAAAGAAGAACTTTACGGAAACTTTGCCGAAATCCTGAATATTACCACCACCTCTAAAAAGCTGCTCCAAAAAGGCAAGATCAACAAAAAGTGTTTCGACGAACGCTATAATATCTATGTTACGGTGTATGCTTACTTGCGCGTAAAAGATTATACCAACGGTTTAGCTTTTGCCGAAGCCAACATGCACGCTTTTAACCGGTCTACGAATAACTGGTTTGCTTACATGGAAAATTATATGCTGCTGGCAATGCACGCCGGCAAGTACGATTTGGCCGTTAAGGTTTTGGACGATGTAATTGGTAATCCGTTTTTCAAGAAAATTACCCTAAATGCCCAGGAACGCTGGATGCTTTACAGCAGTTACCTGCAATTTGTAAACCCAACCAAAAGTGCTTCGCGGCAATCGTCTTACAAAAAACTTATTTCTTCTATACCGGAATACAGCAAAGACAAACAAGGCTTTAACGTGGCCATTCTGGTACTTCAGTTTTTGTACCACGTACAGGCCAAAGACCTGGATGTATTGGGCTACCTGATTGAGGGTCTGAAAAAATATGCTGGCCGGCACTTGCGCGAAAACTTTAGTAAACGTAGTTTGTATTTTTTCAAACTGCTGGTGGTGGTGGCAAATGCCAACTTAGATTACCAGGAGTCGCTTAAAAAAGGCCGCCCCTACTACGACCGGTTACAGGCTACCCCGGTGCCCGGCGATGCTTTTGCCGAAATAGAAATTATACCTTACGAGCAATTGTGGGCGTTTATTCTAAAAATATTAGAAGAGGCCGAAGCTTAAAAATAAGCAATTATTTTTTATTTGTGTGGGGGTTGGGTTTAAAGTTAAACACTTTAAACCC
>NZ_JBMQUD010000139.1:0-25167 GCF_057359045.1 Adhaeribacter sp. | reverse complement strand
CTTGCTGAAGATAAAACTGAAACCAACCAATAGAAGCTACGACAATATCACCAAATGACCATAGAACGACCACCGTTAGGACCTAGGAAATTTAAAAGGGCCAATTAAACGCAAGGTCGTTCTTGGTTGTGAATCGCTCGGTTCGGATGTCAAGCAGTTCAGCTAGAACAATAGTGGGGCTGAGCCGCGAGACTAGAATTTATTACTAGCGGGCGTTAGTTACGGACTAAACTTATTTTTGCCTTACTTGCAAAACACCTTTTTAGATATAGCTGTGCGTTCTGCTTTAATTACCCTCGTGTATGGCGCTGGTATTTGGCTCCTTAAATTAGCGCCCGAAGCCACCAACAAACTAGAAAAAATATTGCGCGGCACCCAATAGCTTTATAATTAAATTTATAAGCTACTCATATCCAAGCATCTTTAAATAATTTGTAACCATCTGTATGCAGGCACGTTACAGGCATTAGTATTTTAGTCAATACTATTGATTAATAAAATATTTATAAGATGAAAAAACTAACATTCAAATTTTTACCAGCCCTTCTGGTGGCGGGCATGGTAAATGTATATGGCTTACAAGCTGCTCCGGCAACTACAAGTAACAATAATAACGATAAAACTGCAGTGACCCAAGATACCGTTACTACTAATAAACAAAGGGCCGGCCGAGGTGTAAACCGGGTAGGTAGCGGCGCTAAAGAAATGGGTAAAGGTACCAAAGACCTGGCCGTAAGTGGTGCGAAAGCAACCGGTAAAGGCGCTAAAAAAGCCGGCAAAGCTGTTGGAAATACTGCTAAAAAAGGCGTAAAAAAAGCGGGTGATGCCGTAGATTAAAAGAATATATTTTTAACTAAAAAGCCTTAACCTTCCAGTTAAGGCTTTTTTTATGATGCTTCTAACCAAAAATTTATTTATAGAATAATGGGCATTATTTATATTCAACATTCCCGAAGCGAAGAGCTGGTAACAATAGATGAATATATATTGAAACGAAAAGATTTGTCACTTTCCCAGGTAAATGTTCCATTAAAATTTATCCGGTTGGCGATAATATAACTACCTATTTTAGTATTAAATACTTTGACACAGTTAATTGTTCAACATCTGTAATCTTATTTAAATCCCTTTTTCTAAAACAAATTACACCTAATATAATTATAATATAGGCAATATTTTTAAATTAAAATCAACACAACTCATACCTCATATAGTATACATTATCAGCGTTTTTACTTTTAAACATTATCATAACTGGTTCGTAAAAAGAGAATAATTTAGTACACGCGCTGATTATAATACTACAAATTTACTTCTATGAAAAAGCTAGTTAAAATTAATTTATTTACATACAGCCTGGCCTTTGGCCTATTATGTACCCAGGTTGGTTGTTCTTCTTCCGACCGCCAGCAAGCCTCGTCCGAAAGTGAAGAAGCTTACAATGATTTTAAAGATTATGTTACCACCGTGGAATCGCAAACCCGGAATACAGCCGATACCGCACAAGCAGATTGGAAAAAATCATCGGCAGCGGCCCGGGCTACTTACAACGAAAAAGTAAGCCGCTTAGACCAGTACAACAACGCTTACGATGAAGACCGCCAGCAGGAAATAGCCAACTTGAAAACCCGGTACAATAATTATTGGGAGCAATTCAGGCCTAATTACCAGGCCAACCAAGTAATTGTAGGTAATACCCGTAGTGGCGGTTTAGCCGCTGATTACAATATCGCCGGTTTAAGTACTTTGGCCGCCACCAACATGCGCATGGCCTTTGAAGATTTTGTACGGAAACTGCAGGCAAATAAACAAAATTACACCCGTGAAGATTGGCTAACCATAAACACTTACTACGAAGCCCTGGATGCCCGGCGCGAAGCGGTTGAAGATCAGCTCACCGCTAAAGATAAATACGAGATTGGCAAAGCCAAAACCAAATATGCGGCTATAAAAGGTAGCAGTGTGGCGGCGCCTTATGTAAAAGAAGCTGCTTCTGATGTAAAAGAAGCCACCAAAACCGGGACCCACAAAGTGGGTAATGCCGCAGAAAAAATTGGTTCCGAGGTAAAATCAACTACAAAAAAAGTCGTTGATAAAGTAGATCCGAAAATTGATAAGGACCAGAACTAAAGTCTCAAATATTGAAATCAAATATCAATATTCAATAAATAAAAAAGCCCGATCTTAATTGATCGGGCTTTTCTTTTTTTAATAAATAAGTAAATATCTTATCTGATTCGTGTAATTAGGTTAATTAAATACCTTCTGATAAGGCAAAGCTTTGTTTGGCTGAATCTAAAACATGACCGTTTTCACATTTAAGTACCCGTTTGGGGTAGCGTTGGATAATCTGGTGGTTGTGCGTAGCCATTAAAACCGCCGTTCCCGAATTGTTTATTTCCAGGAATAACTGCATAATGCCTTCGGCTACTTCGGGGTCCAGGTTACCGGTTGGTTCATCGGCGAGTAAAATAGCCGGCTCGTTTAGCAAAGCCCGGGCAATTACAACGCGTTGCTGCTCGCCACCCGATAATTGATGCGGCATTTTAGGTCCGGCTGCGCCCATACCTACCCGCATCAAAACTTCCGAAATGCGCTGTTTAATTTTAGATTTTTCCTTCCAACCGGTGGCTTTTAAAACAAAGCTCAGGTTGTCGTTTACATTTCTGTCGGTTAGCAACTGAAAATCCTGAAATACAATACCAATTTTACGGCGCAAAAAAGGCACCTGATCGCGTGATATCCGGAATAATTTAAACCCGCTGATCTGGGCCAGGCCGCCGTGTAAAGGCAAATCGGCGTACAACGTTTTAAGCAAAGAACTTTTCCCGCTACCGGTCCGGCCAACCAAATACACAAATTCCCCTTTTTCTATTTCAAAAGAAACCTGGCTTAAAACAGTATTTACATCCTGGTAAATAACTACGTCTCTTAAAATAACTACCGGCGAAGAAGAAAATGATGTCATGTCGTTAAATTTCCAGTTTCTGCAACTTACCAAATTCCAGGTTTTGGATTACCCCGGCCAAAGCCTCTTCTTTGCCAGCCAATCCATACCGTTCAATATTTTTCAAAGGCCGATCGGCCCGGAAGTAAGCCACTAAAACAAAATGTTCATCGCGAAGTTGGATATAATCCGGAATTTTAGCTTTGCCTTTAACTTTTATAATGTACATTCAGAAAAAGATAAATTAAAAATCTAAATCAGAAATTCTTTACCAACTACTCACAAAAATAATTACCTAAACAAGCGCTACCTTTTTTAATAGAACGCTTGAAAAAGGTAATTATGTTATATCAAACTTGTTTCGGGTTTTATAAAATAGCAGAAACCGCTACCATTGGTAGTGTTATCACGGCCAATCCTTTAGCTTTTGCCCGACTACTTGCCGGTGAAACACGCGGCAAAGGCAAACGTTCATGCCATTTCCAAAATCCTAAACAGCTTTATTATTAACTTAAACTTTATAATTATATACTAATTAAATGTTTACTTTTTTGTGGTCGGCCAGGAATTTGGCTAAACCAATATCGGTTAATGGGTGGTTTAAAAGCGAGGTGATTACGTTTAAAGGGCAGGTTACCACATCAGCACCTACTTCGGCGCATTGCAAAAGGTGCATTACATGGCGTACTGAGGCAGCCAGCACTTCGGTAGGATAACCGTAGTTAGAATATATTTGCACAATTTGCTCTATCAACTGTAAACCGTCGGTTCCTACATCGTCGAGGCGACCTACAAACGGCGATACGTAAGTAGCACCGGCTTTAGCGGCCAACAAAGCCTGTCCGGCTGAAAAAATAAGGGTACAATTGGTTTTAATACCTTTTTCTGAAAAATATTTAATGGCTTTAACCCCGTCTTTAATCATGGGCACTTTCACCACAATGTTGTCGTGCAGCTCGGCCAGCGCCTCACCTTCCCGAATAATTCCTTCGTAATCTACGGCTATTACTTCGGCACTAATATCACCATCTACAATATCGCAAATGGCTTTATAGTGGGCCATTACATTATCATGACCGCTGATACCTTCTTTTGCCATTAACGATGGATTGGTGGTAACGCCATCTAAAACGCCTAAATCGTAAGCTTCCTGGATTTCTTTCAGGTTGGCTGTATCTATAAAGAATTTCATAAAAAAGATTTTTTGGGATTGAAATTACAAATCTACTGGATAACTCTGTTTAAAAAAGAAATAAACGGAATTTAGTAAATTGAAGCTGAATGGGAAGGGCAAAAAAAAGTGGCAAACCGAACATCGCACCGCTCAACCACTTACCCTTGCTTCCTTCCGGACCTGGGGGAGTTCAGCAGGAGCTGGTCGTGCCGATTTGCCGGTGCAAAAATGGGAAGGATTTTCTGATTATACAAGTTAGCCACCGGATAAATTTACTAAAACCCCACTCCTATTTTTTAACTCTTTCAGCACCAGCCAGAAAAATTTAAGCTTTGCTGTTATCCGGCTTGCTCATCCGGCACAAAATTGATTTGGGTTTCCGGATCGAACAAAACGTAAACTCTTTTCCAGGGCTGGTCGCCGGTTAATTCCCATTTATGCCCCGATCCGGTGGTATCCATAGCAATTAAAACTTCGCCTGGCTTTAAAATAAAGGTTTCGCCACTGTGCATCTCGAAAACCAGGGTGCCCGATAAAGTAAGTACGTATTGGGTAGTTGGGGCCGTATGCCAGCTGTACGTAGCAGGAGCGGCTGTTTCTTTAACCCTAATATTTGTAACAGTAGAAAATACGTCTTCGGCTAAGTAACCGGTAGTAACGTGGGAATGACCATCTGGTCCCGTAAAAAGTTTGTAGGCTTTTATCATAAAATTTTAACGGTAGTAAGCATTTACACCCGGCGTTAAACCTGAATATTTTCGTTAAGATATTATTGGGCTTGTTTCAGATATATTTACCACCCGTAATAACAGCATACCAAATTTTAACGAATACCGTTTTCGGGATATTTGCCTTTTTTGGTGCGGTAAAATTCTTTTATTTTTTCAATATCCGCCTCTACATCGCCGGTTGGATAGAAAACGGGGCCTACACCAGCTTCTTTTTTAGGATAATCTAAATAACCCAGAATAATAGGCACATTGGCTCCTAAAGCAGCATGATAAAATCCTTTACGCCAGCGCGGCTGGTATTTGCGCGTACCTTCGGGCGTAATCATAATTACCATTTCATCGGCGTTGTTCAGAATATTAACCATTGCACTTACCAGGCTGTTATTCTTGGAGCGATCGACGGGCAAAGCGCCCATATTTTTTAACAGCCAACCCAGTGGCCCCACCATGGCTTCTTTTTTTATGGTGTACCGAACATCAACCCCCATCAGGTAAAAGGCACAGCGGGCAAACAAAAAATCCCAGTTGCTGGTGTGGGGCATGGCAATCATAATGCTTTTTTTAATATGCAGCGGAATTTGCCCGGCCACATGCCACCCGAAAATCTTAAATATTATTTTAGACAAAAATTTTGCTATCATAGCGCAAAGGTAAGATAATCCCTAAAACCGAAGAAGCCAGACGAACTTTCTTCCGCCTGGCTTCTGTTATTTTTTTATATATTTTAATTGCTTCCTGTTTTCAGGTAATTATAAGCGGCTTTTTTTGATGGGTACAGGCAGCATCATGGTTTGTCGTAAAATATATACCTGAATGCCTATGCGGAATTCCGGGCCATATTCCGATCGGTAATTATCGCTGTTACTTTTAGCACCATAATTTTGTCGGTTATACCGGAACAGCACCATGGGCTCTATGGCAATTTGTTTGTTGCGTAAAAAATAATTCTGACGACCAATATTACGCATGAAAAAGCTGTAACCAATACCAGCCTCGCCGCTAAATAAATTAGATTGCGAATTACGATAAATATTGTTTAATCCCCAGCCCGCGCTTATTTCACCAAAAAAACCATTATCGAGGTAGCCCCGCACAAAAGGCCCTAATAGTAAAACCGTTTGTTTGGCATCGAACTGCGATGAATCGTTCATCTGGTTAAAATGGCTAAAACCGGCCCTTACCCCCAAAGCAATATCTTCCCAGTTAAAATAACCTACTTTGGCATCTACGTTGGCTCTAAAAATACTACCTTTTTCGAGAGGTTGGCCCGGTACAGCATTTTTGTAACCGTTAAAAGAACTACTAACATTGCCCCCCAATAAATAACTACCGCGGTTAATATATGCATTAACCAGGTTGCTGGAGTTGTTCTGGCCCAGACTGCTAAAGGCTATTAATAAAAAAAAGAAGAGAAAGCTCAGTTTTTGCATGCGAAAAATTAAATTAACTGTACTGGATGGAGGTTAGTTAAAAAAGCAACGGCAAATATAGTTTTTTATTAATATAAACTATTTATTATTTTTCTGGAAATTTTCTAGAGCTTCGTTTAGTCTGCCGGCCAAGTCATGGGTATGTTTATAGCCACAGTCAAACATATCGCGGGCGTGCTTTAAGTTAAGCAAGCTGTAATATTTTAGCTCCGGCGGTTCAATCAAAAAATTTAATAGTTTTAAACGCGGTGCCACGTTGTTGTTTATAGCAATATGAAAAGTGCGCTCCATCATGTTACGTAAACTAACAACATGGGCGTCGTGATTTAAGGGATTGGTATGTACCCCAATAATAAAATCGCATTCGCCCAGCAGGCACTCTACGGGCAAATTATTTAGTAAGCCTCCATCTACGAGTAAATACCCGTTATAGGGCACCGGCTGGCATACAATAGGTACCGCTGCCGAGGCTACCAGGGGTTTTACAATATTCCCTTCCGAAAAATAGACAATAGTGGCTTTGTTTATTTCGGTAGTACTGATAATTAGAGGTACGGTTAGATCGGCAAAAGTTTTATCGCCAAAGTACTTGTTAAATTCTTCTTCGAGTTGATTTAGTTTTATTAAGCCCCCGTAAATTAAAGCCGGGCGCACCAGTTTGAGAAAGCTGGTTTGGGTTACCAGCGTAAACGTTTCTTCGGGCGAATAGCCGGCACTAAAAAAAGTACCAGCAATGGCTCCGGAACTGGTACCCGAAATAATATCTATCGGGATGTTTAGCTCTTGTAAAGCTTTTAAAACGCCCAAATGAGCAAATCCCCGGGCCCCACCGCCGGATAAAACCAAACCTATGCGCATTAAGAAATCAGGATATATCGGATAAAAGAAAACTTTCTCTTAAACGCACACCCCGGTCGGTATGTTGTACGGTGCAGCACTGGTGTTGTGCATCGTGCTCAAAAAACAAGATATAGTTGTTATTAGCAGCCTCTTCTAAAAAAGCCGCCTTCTCGGTAAGGGTTAGTAACGGCCGGGTATCGTAGCCCATAACATAAGGCACGGGTAAATGCCCCACCGAAGGCAACAAATCGGCCATGTATACCAACGTATAACCTTTGTACCGGATTATCGGCAACATCATTTTATCGGTATGGCCATCTACATAAATAATATTAAACTGCGTAAACGGCGAGGGTTCGTGGGCTTGGGTAAACCGCAGTTGGCCGCTTTCGGCAATAGGATTAATATTTTCTTTTAAAAAACTGGCTTTTTCGCGGGCATTGGGCTGGGTAGCCCAGGTATAATGGTCGGCATTGGTCCAGTAAAGGGCATTGGGAAAAGCCAAAGATAAGCGGGTGCGGTCGGGGTTATAGTTTACACTCCCTCCGCAATGGTCGAAATGCAGATGCGTATGGAAAACATCGGTAATATCGGCGGGGCTAAAGCCTGCTTTTTGTAACGAACCGGTTAAAGTATCGGAGCCATGCAGAAATAGATGACCCGCCATTTTGGGTTCCATTTTATTACCAATGCCCGTATCAATTAAAATCAGTTTATTCCCATCTTCTATTAAAAGGCAACGCATGGCCCAGGTGCACAGGTTGTTTTCATCGGCGGGATTGGTTTTTTGCCAAATGGTTTTGGGTACTACCCCAAACATGGCACCGCCATCTAATTTAAATAAACCGGTTTCAATTACGTGTAGCTGCATACAATTAAACAAAACGGTTAGTAACTGGCTTTATGTGGCATATAACCAGAATAAACAAATCTAATTTAAACTAAACCAGCTTAATATTAAGCCTGGGTTGCACCGGCCTTGTGGTATATTTTAAGGTTAATTGCGGGATACTGTGTATGAAGCCAGCTAAATAATTCCTCAACGGTAAGTAGCTGGGCTGGTGGCGGCAGCTTAATTTGCTGGCCTTGGGTAAAAACATAAAAATGCCGAAACCGATCGTAAGTAAAAGTAATTTGATCGATTTCGGAATAATTTATTTTTATTTCGGGCCGGAACCCAAGTTGGTTTAAAACCAGGTAACTTTCCTTAAACGTTGCCGTCCGGACGAAAAATTTATGAAAGAAAGCCAGCAAAACTAAACTACCCGCTAAAGCCAATATCATAGCCAAACCGGTGCTCCATTCTGTCTGAATTATTCTAAATAAAGCAACCGAAACCACCGAAGAAAATATAAAGAACGACCAGCTTAATTGTTTAAACCTGAATTTTTGCATACCTCCTGAATAAAATGAAAGCTGGTATTCTTTAAATATAGGAACGGAAAAAAGAATCTTTTACAACTCCTGCACCACTCCCATCGACGAAAATTTATCGATGCGTTGGCTGATGCGCTCTTGGGGTGCAATGGTTTCTAATTCGTTGAGGGTTTTGAGTATATGTTTTTTCATGGCCTTAATCATTTTTTCCGGTTCGGTGTGGGCACCACCCAACGGTTCTTTAATAATACCATCAATCAGTTTAAATTCCAGCATGTCTTTAGCCGTTACTTTCATGGCATCGGCGGCTTGTTCTTTGTAATCCCAGCTACGCCACAGAATGGTAGAACAGTTTTCCGGCGAAATAACCGAATACCAGGTATTTTCGAGCATAAAAACGCGGTCACCGATGGCAATACCTAAGGCACCACCCGAAGCACCTTCGCCAATAACTATACAAATGACCGGTACTTTTAAAGTAAACATTTCTTTTAAGTTGCGGGCTATGGCCTCGCCCTGTCCGCGCTCCTCGGCTTCCATGCCCGGAAAAGCACCCGGCGTATCAATAAAGGTTACAATGGGCTTACCAAATTTTTCGGCCATTTTCATCAGGCGCAAAGCCTTGCGGTAACCTTCGGGGTTGGGCATGCCAAAATTGCGCAATTGCCGTTGCTTGGTGTTGCGGCCTTTTTGCTGCCCGATAAACATAATGGTGCGCCCATCTATTTCGCCAAAGCCACCAACCATGGCTTTATCGTCGCGCACGTTGCGGTCGCCGTGCAGCTCAATAAATTTGGTGGTTAGGCCCTGGATATAATCTAAAGTATACGGGCGGTCGGCGTGGCGCGAAAGTTGCACCCGCTGCCACCGGGTTAAATTGGCGTAAGTTTCTTTTTTAAGCTGCTTTATTTTTTCTTCTAAAGCCTTTACTGCCTCTGTTACGTCAACCTGGCTGTCTTCGGCCAGTTTTTTCATTTCGCGAAGCTTGCCTTCCAAAGCCGCAATGGGCTGTTCAAAATCTAGAAGCATAAATATTGGGTAAAGTTTAACTGCTGCAAAGTTAACGTTTGGGTTAATTAAAAGTATGCGACAACTAAATAAAAAAACCTGAAAAAATAAGTTACTGATAATCTATATATTATAAAATATATGAAAAAAATATAGCAAATATTTACCGCGGGTACTTGCAAGATAAAAATTAACCCTATACATTTGCATCACTTTAAAGGAACAAGGCACACAAGCTAAGCAAATTTAAAGAAGATGGTCCGGTAGTTCAGTTGGTTAGAATGCCGCCCTGTCACGGCGGAGGTCGCGGGTTCGAGTCCCGTCCGGACCGCAAAAAGCCCTCAGATTAATTTCTGAGGGCTTTTTTGTTTTAAGGGGGCAATATGGGGGCAAATTTCTATATTATAGTTCATAGTCGTTGTCTTTTTTTACTTCTCCATAGTATCTCAGACTTCAGTGTCCATCACATATTCTTTTCGTCCGAGCATCTGCAGCTTTTTTCCGAACCTTACATGAAACTATCAATCTAATATCTAAACAGGACCAGAATTTCTATACCCAACTAATTACTTGTTAAGCAGTAATACTATTTTTATTTTAAGTAAAATTATATCTTATCCAGATTATATTAGCCCTTAGATTAATTTCTGAGGGCTTTTTTGTTTTCAGACAAATCTTCGCATTGCCCTCATTAATTGCCCGAAACGAACCTTCTGAATCAGCGTTAAAGTATTATAACTGCTTGCAATATAATATTGGCAACGTATAACGCTGCGCTTCCGGTTAATTTCATAGATTACATTTTATTTAAAACTCAAGTGGTATTAGCGGCTCGCAACTTTACCTGGAAAATTAATGCATGACAACCCTTACTAAAAACACCAACGCGGCGCCGGACTTTAAAACTTTTCCGTTTAAATCTTCGCTGAGCTTTGTGCCTTTAATTAAATACTGGAAATCAAAAATTAACGATGATAACCGCGGCATCTCTTTATTTGCCCAGGCCATAACCAAGCAATTAGAAAAAGCCCCTGCCCTGCTGGCCCCCGTACAGAATATAGCCGATTTAGCCGCTCACGAAGATTTAATAGAAATAATGATGACGGCGGTTTTTCCGCCGGCGAGCTGGGAAACCGAGATTAGCGGCGCACTTACGCCCTTTGTAAACACCAGCTTTTACCAGACACCGCAGTTTAGGCAAATATTTGTTAACGAAAATGGCGAACTTAAAAAGCCCTTAAACCTAGACCGGCAAGCCATGTTGTACCTGAACATCCGGCTGGCTTTTTTATTTATCTTAAATAAATGTTTCCAGGTACCGGTGCCTACCCAGGAAGCCCTTATTTTTACCGTGCCCGATTACCAGTTGGGTTTATACCGACACTACAATGTAGCCCTGAATAATACTTTTTTACAAGTAAAAAAAACTGGTCCGGGTAAAAACCTCACACCTACTGATATTCAATATTTACTGCGAAAGAGCCAAAACCTGGAACTTTGGGCCCAATATATTCCGCCCACCGATTTTGCATTCGAAGGATTTTACGTGATGCATTTGGTGGATGTAACCGAACAGGAAACGCTTTCTTCGATAAAACTGGATTTACTCGAAAAAGATGTGTTAATGGCGCCCAACCAATTTGAGCAACTGCAGGAAAAAATTCGGATATTTTTTAACCGCCCCCACCTGCAATTAGGTGTAGCCGCTTTTAACAAAAGAAAAAACACTTTTGTAAACCTGGGCCGCAAAATAAACCACAGTTTCCTGATTCCGCAAACCGAAGCCCCCACCAATTCGGTAACGTTTAAAGCCGTTTACGATAAATTATTGAGCGACGGTGACCCTTTGGTAATTGAAGACGTAGCCAAACATGAGTTACCCGACGGCGTAGCCGAAGAAATATTAACAATAGGCCTGAACAGCATTATTCTGGCTTTGCTCCGGTACAACAACCAGGTTTTAGGCATTATTGAACTGGGGTCGCCGTACCGCGGCGATTTAAACAGTTTTTCTTTAACCAAAATTCAGCAGTTTTTACCCCATTTTGAGGCGGCCGTAAAACGCAGCGCCGAAGATTTAGAATCGCGCATTCAGACTATTATTAAAGAAAAATTTACGGCTATTCACCCGGTTATGGAGTGGCGCTTTAAAGAAGCGGCTCTTAACCTTTTAGAACTACAGGAAAGCGGCATTTCAGCCGAAATTGAGCCCATTGTTTTTCAGGATGTGTACCCTTTGTACGGTGTATCAGATATCAGGGGCTCCTCTACCGAGCGCAATAAGGCCATTCAGGGCGACTTGATTGAACACCTGCGCCTGGTAAAAAAAGTATTAAACAAAGCCATTGCGCTGCAGCCTCTGCCCATTCTGGACGAACTCCAGTTTTACATAAATAAAAACTTACGCAAATTGCGGCGGGGCATTTTGTCGGAAGACGAAGCGGCCATATTTGAAGTGCTTAAAAAACACGTTGAACCCATTTTTAAATACCTCGAAGGTCAGTACCCGGCACTAAACCGTATTATAAAGACTTACTACGATGCCATGGACCCGCAACTGGGGGTTTTGTACAAACGCCGCAAAGCTTTCGAAGAAAGTTTAACGTTAATTAACGAAACCATCTCGGATTATTTAGAGGAGGAAGAGGCCAAAGCCCAGCGCATGTACCCGCATTTTTTCGAGAAGTTTAAAACCGACGGCGTAGAATTTAATATTTATGTGGGCGCTTCTTTAGTCGAAAACCAACCCTTCGATTTGGTGTTTTTAAAAAATTTACGCATTTGGCAGCTTCTTACCATGTGCCAGATTGTGCGTAAAGCCGAAGCCCTGAAATCTTCCTTGTCGATGCCGCTGGAAACAACCCATTTAATTTTAATTTATTCGCAACCCTTGGCTATCCGTTTCCGGCGCGATGAACGCAAGTTTGATGTAGACGGCGCTTACAATATCCGGTACGAAATTGTTAAAAAACGCATCGATAAAGCCACCATTGCGGGCACCAAAGAACGCCTGACGCAACCGGGCGCCATTGCTATTGTGTATTCGCAGGGCCGCGAAGCCAACGAGTACAAAGAATACATTGAATATCTGCAAAATATTGGCTTGTTAATGCCCCAGGTAGAAGATTTGGATGTGGAAGAACTGCAAGGCGTAAGCGGGCTAAAAGCCCTGCGGGTTAAAGTTAAACCAGTGGATCCAGCTTAGGCTTAAGTGACTTTAACAGCTTTAAAAGGTTAAACTTCTTTTTTTATCGGTTCTGTATCTTCTGCCATTACTTCGTTGGCTTTGCGGGCGTACCGCGGTTCTATGCGCCGGAGCAGTAACATGCTTATAATTAAAAATATAATGCCCGCTGCCCAGCCTGCCAGTACATCGCTGGCATAATGCACGTGCAGATACACCCGGCTGTAGCCAATCAGTACAATCCAAATAGCGAATAATCCCGAAAGAAATAAACGCCAGAAAAGCGACTTTACGTTCGCCCAGACCAGGTAAATAAACAAGCCGTAAAAAGCGCCCCCAATCATGGCGTGGCCGCTCGGGAAACTAAAACCCGATTGTTCATAAAAAGCTGTTTCGGGCCGGGGCCTATCAAACCAGAATTTCATGCCCTGGTTTAAGCTGGAACTACCCGCCGCAATAACCGGTATTTTTAAAGAATACCAGCGGTGCTTTTTAATAAAAAAGAAAATAAAGGCCAACGTTAACGACCCGTAAACCAGAAAATCTTTAGAGGCAAAAAAAGTAATAAACCGAAAAAAAGACGTAAAGGCTGGCGTGGTGTGGCTTTCGGCAAACCGAAAAGCAGCATTATCAAAAGCATTATTTTCGTCTATAAAAACCAGTTTGGCCATTAATAAAAACAAAGCCACACACACAAAGGCTACTACTCCCAGAACGGCCAGTTCTACGCCAATTAACGTAAATATTGCCAAAACTTTTTTTAACAACTTGGACATATACCCGCGTTTTAACCTGCAATTTTATAAAGCTTTTACTCATTCTAAGTTAAATTGGGTTAGATATTTTGTTTCCAGTTGTTACTTTCATTAAGCTGGGTAAAAATAATTAACCTCAAAAAATGCCTGTTTTATTTTAACACCTATAAAATTATGCCCAAGGTTCTCTAGAAAGCATAATTACCAAATGGCGTAAACGTAGTTACTCCCCCATTGAGTTTACTGGCATACAGACGATTATCAATATATTTGTTCTAATATTTGCCTAAACCCTGCCCTGCATTTTACAGTATGCTAAGTCCACTGCCTTATTTTTATGGAAGAAGATTTTGAGGTTTTCGATTTTCAGCGGATATTTTTTGGCGATGCTCCGCTTCTTTTTCTGTTGGAAATCGTTTTCCGAACCGTTATCATGTTTGGATACACCACTTTTTTGCTCCGCATTTTGGGTAAAAGAGGCATGGGGCAACTGTCGTCTTTAGAACTGGCCATTATTATTGCTTTTGGTACGGCCGTCGGCGATCCCATGCTGCACCACGACGTTCCGGTTTTACACGGCATGGTGGCCATAACAGTGGTTACCCTATTCCAGATTGGGTTAGAACGGTTTATAAACAAAAACAAAAAAGTAGAAGCTTACTTGGAAGGCGAACCCAACCTGGTGGTAGACGATGGTTTAATGAAATGGGATTGTTTACTGCGCGATAACCTCTCGAAAGAAGATTTATTCCGGGCTTTGCGGGATAAGGAAGTAGAACACCTGGGGCAAATAGATAAAGCTTTTTTCGAAACTTCGGGTCGAATTTCGGTTTTATTTAAATCGCCCAAAAAAGTAAAACCGGGTCTTACCACCATGCCGGAAAATATTATTCCCCGCTCTCAAATTTTAACTACCGGGAAACAAGTACCCGAAGCTGGTTTATATTGTTGTTTGAATTGCGGCAACCTAAAATGTTTTGACATAAACGATTTGCTTCCGGTTTGTGAGCTTTGTGAAAAAGAACAATGGATTAAAGCCGATTCTTGAATTTTAAGGTAATGTAATCTGTAAAACCAGCGTAGGAGTTTTCTGAACTTAACAGCTTAATAAAGTTAAATGAAAAAATACATCTGTAAAGTGGCCCTGCCCAGCGTATCGCCGGAAACGTACATAATATTTGCCACCATTCCGGTTCAGGACCAAACCACCCCGCAGGAAATTTACAATTTGTTGTTAGATACCGCCGAGAAAGATTTAGAAACCACTACTGGCTTAACCAATATTAACCGCTCCGACATAGAGTTTATGTTTATTGCGGTGGTAAATTAAATTTTGATTGCTATCTACCAGGATTTAGCCTAAAAGTTACCTTTACTTCATCTTTCGTGTTTACTTCGTGTAAAAATTATTTATTACAAATTGCAGAATTTTAAAGATAAGACCATTTGGATAACCGGTGCTTCCTCCGGCATTGGCGAAGCTTTGGCGTATGCTTTTGCGCAAGCAGGAGCAAAATTGGTTTTATCGGCGCGCCGGGCTGCCGAACTGGAAAGGGTAAAGGGAGCAGCCGCGACACCGCCCGATAATATTTTGGTTTTACCTTTAGACCTGGAGCAGCCCGATAACTTTCCGGAGCTGGTGCAAGCAGTACAAAATAAATTTAAGCAAATTGATATAGTAGTGCATAACGGTGGCCTGAGTCAGCGCGGTTTGGCTCAAGACACTTTGCTAGCAGTAGATAAAAAACTAATGGCCATTAATTACCTGGGCCCGATAGCTTTAACCAAAGCAGTTTTACCGGTAATGCTGCAACAGCAAAGCGGGCACCTGGTGGTAATTAGCAGTTTGGTGGGTAAGTTTGGCACGCCCAAGCGGTCGGCGTATGCGGCTTCTAAACACGCGCTACACGGCTTTTTCGATTCTTTGCGGGCCGAAGTTTGGTCGCAAAATATTAAAGTTAGCCTTATTTGTCCCGGCTATATCTGTACGAACATTTCGTACAATGCTTTAAACGCTGCCGGCGGACAACACAATCAGTTGGATAAAAACCAGGCAAAAGGAATGGCGCCGGAAGAATGTGCCCGCTTGATATTAAAAGCCGTAGACGCCCAAACAAACGAAGTCTATATTGGCGGAAAAGAAAAAGCTGGGGTTTACCTCAAAAGATTTTTCCCGAGAATATTGGCCCGTATTCTTCGTAAAATAAATTAAGGCTTTAGTAAACGTCGGGCATGGTCATTAAATCTTTTTCTTCGTCCACATCGGTTAAAGTTGGGAGCAAACCAACGCTTAAGTTATTTTCCTGAACAGCACTAAGGGTTTGCGCCAGTACGGCCGGGGTACTCCAGTTAATATGCCGGAATAAAGGTTTATGCAATTTATTCAGGCCAAGTAAATAATAGCCGCCATCAGTTGCCGGCCCTAAAACCACATCTTTATTGGCCAGGGTAGTAAAAGCTGTAGTAATGATGTCCGGGGTTAATTCGTAACAATCGCTACCTATAATACAGATCTGCTGAAAACCATCGGCAAAGCCTTGGGCAAAAGCATTATACATCCGTTCGCCCAAGTCCTGGCCAGCTTGCCTTCTTTTTTGATATTCCGGCGTAGTCCACCTGTCGTTTTCCGGTACAAAATCGGCGTAGTACACTATTTTGGTAACCGGTAGATTATGGGTGATAGCCTGCGTGCGGGATAACAAGGTTTCGTAAACGGCCAAAGCTTTGTGGGGGCCAATGGTAGCCGCCAAACGGGTTTTTACCTTATTTAAAATGGGGTTACGGACAAAAATGAGCAATAAATCTTTATTCATAAACTTTAATGCCGTTTTGCAGCCAGATGGCCCAGTAGCGGTTATACGAATGTATCTGATTGGTGGGGTTTTGTTTAAAATCTACCAGCGGCAAACCTTTGTTTTTCCAGTTAAAAATGCCGCCGTACAAGTTATACACCCGCGTGTAGCCCGCCTTTTGCAGTTGCTCACCTACCCTTTCGCTCCGTACGCCCACCGTACAATACACCACCACCGGTGCCGCTAACGGAATATCTTTAACGCTGTTTAGGTTAAACGTTTTATAATCAATAGCTCTTGCTCCTGCTATATGGCTTACGGCAAATTCCCGCTCTGTACGTGTATCTAAGAGGCAAATATTGGGTTCTTGGGCTATGTAGGACTGTAGTTGATTCGGTTCTATAACCGGCACCGTATTTTTATAAAGCAAACGCAGTTGCCGATCGTATAAAAAGGTATGGCAACTATTCAGGTTTAAAGCCATTAGCCCAAGAATAAACAAGCGACCCAACATAAGAGCAATATTTTAAGCAGTGGAGCCGCCACAACTGGAACCCGCGCCGGCGGTGCAACCATAACAATGCTGGTTTAAAACAATATGGCGGTTATTCAGCGTAGCCTCATTAAACTGGCTAATGTGTTGGGTTGCGGGTTGCGCTACCTTTAATTCGAGCATTTGGTTAAAATCGCAATCATATAAATAGCCATCCCAGCCAACCGAAATTGTATTACGGCACATAACATTAGCGGCCGCTACCGGGTTAAACGCATTCACGAGTTTTTCCATGTAAGCCTTGTAATTATTTGTTTGCAGCAAATATTCCAGAAAACGGCTGATGGGTAAATTGGTAATGGCCAATAAATGATTAAAGTCTATGTTGTACCCGTCTTTTAACTTTTTCTTAAATTCGTTTTCCAACCCCTGCTGGCTGCTGGGTAAAAATGCCCCTGAAGGGTTATAAACCAGATCCAGCACCAGCCCCGAACCGGCTACACCATAACCGACCGCATTTAGCATTTGTAACGCTTTAACCGAATCGGCAAAAACCCCGCTGCCCCGCTGGGCATCGGTGCGGGCGGCGGTAAAGTAAGGCAACGACGATACAACCTGTACCCGATGCGCTTTATAAAACTCCGGCAAATCGTAGTATTTTTTATTTGCCAGAATAATCGTCAGGTTACAGCGTACTATTACCTGGCGGCCCAGCTTGCTAATTTCTTCTACAAACCACCTAAAATCAGGGTTCATTTCGGGTGCCCCACCCGTAATATCTACCGTGCCCGCCGTACTATTGGCAATAGCGGTTAAGCATTGTTCCATGGTTTGCCGCGTCATGATTTCGCGCCGATCCGGGCCGGCATCTACGTGGCAATGTTTACACACCTGGTTACACATTTTACCTACGTTCACCTGGAAAATATCTAGGCGCATAGGTTTAAGTGGAAATAAATTAGCCTGGCTTAACTTTTGGGCAAAAGGCGGAAATTGCTGCCCCTGTTGCGAAGCCGTACTAAGCACCTCTAATTGTATAAACGTATCGGCTAGCGCGTGATTTTTCCTTTTTAAGGTTACCTGCATGGGCTTTACATCAGAATTTCTTTTGCTTTATTCATCATTTGCACGCCGTGTACCAACGACGAACCGCCCCGTATGGCTGCCGCTACGTGAATGGCTTCCATCATTTGGCCCTCAGTAGAACCTTTCTCAATAGAATCTACGGTGTAGGCATCAATGCAATACGGGCATTGTACCGTGTGCGCCACGGCTAAAGCAATTAAAGCTTTTTCGCGGGCCGTAAGTTCACCTTCGGCAAAAACATCGCCGTAATAGCTAAAAAATTTCTCGGCCAGCTTCGGCGAAAACTCACTTATATTACCAAATTTTTTCAGGTCGGCGGGATTGTAATAAGTATTTTCCATTTTTATAAAGCGTATAGTAGATAAAACAAATTTTACCTGACCGCCACCAGCGGCAGGAGTAATAAATTGAAATAATATTGAAAAAAGGATAAACCGTCCGGCTATTATAGATGCATACAATGGCCTTACCCGGTAGTATAAACAGAATAACCCGATAAACAAACCGGGTCTAAAAGGTGGAAATTAGCTGGGGTGGTCCCCGAAAAGATAGGACTTGCCGGTAAACCGGGTAAAAACATAAAACTTCTTTAACCCGGCACCAATTATTTAGCGAAAACCAAAGTCTTTTTAAATACCGGATTATTTGGACTTTTATTTTTTTCTGCCGCCATAAAGCCGTTAAATCCGCTGGGGAATTTACATCGGCGTAGCTAACGGGCCAAACGTAAGCTTCAGATTCGGTTTTGGTGTCGAAAAAAGCTAAACAATCTTTTAGAACCGAGCTGGTTTGCCACCGGATATTCTCAAACGAAGTACATTGGTTAAAAACGCGCCGGGTTAAGCCCAATAAAAATATTCCACCCGCTTTATCGGGCCCTAAAATTACATTCTTTTCGGGTAGCTGGCGGTTTACTTTTAATATTTCGGCAGCGCTTAGTTCCGGACAATCGTTGCCAATGGTAATTACCTGCTGATAACCCAAAGCAAATAAATCGGCAAAAGCATTGTATAACCGCTCGCCAAACGAACGGCCTTTTTGCTGAGCAGAAGAAAACACGTAAAAGGGCAAGCCGGTTTGGGCCAAGATGACCTGGCTGTTATTTACCAGGGCCAAGGCAATCTGGTAACCCTGGGCATAAGCACCTGCCGGTACCAATTTTTTATGGCATACTTCTTCGCCCGGGGTTCGGGTAAAAAGCAACAGGGCCGTATCGGGTGTATTGTTATGCAAGCTGGGCTGACAAATATTTTACTTAAGTTAAGCAAATTTATTAATGCTTATAGGCTATACGTAAATTCTTCACCATTTAGATTCCAATGCACAAACAAAAGCATAGCCTCCAAAAGAAAAACAGCCGCAAAAGAATAATGGTTACCGGAAGCTTTCTTTTAAGATTTGTAATTCTACCACCGGCGATATTTTCTCGTACAGAATACGATGCACGGCTGCGGTAATGGGCATATCAACTTTAAATTTCTGATTTAACGCGTAAATACTTTCTACGGCGTAATACCCTTCGGCTACCATATTCATTTCGAACTGGGCCGATTTAACGGTGTAGCCCCGGCCAATCATGTTGCCAAACGTGCGGTTGCGGCTAAACTGCGAATAAGCCGTTACAAGCAAATCGCCGAGGTAAGCCGACCCGTTTAAATCGCGGTTTACCGGCATTACAGCTTGCAAAAAACGGTCTATTTCCTGCATGGCATTCGATACCATTACCGCTTGAAAATTATCGCCGTACCCTAAGCCGTGGGCAATACCACAAGCCAAGGCAATAATATTTTTCATTACGGCGCAATATTCAATGCCGTCCAGATCATCAAGCGGCGAAGCTTTAACGTAGCGGTTGCGCAGTAACTGGCAAAACTTTTCGGCGTGCTCTAAATCGTGGGAGCCAATGGTCAGGTACGATTGTTTTTCCAGAGCCACTTCTTCGGCGTGGCAGGGGCCCGAAATAATACATTGGTGCGAAGCCGGTACGCCAAAAGTATTTTCGAGGTAATCGGTAATTAAAATATTCTGGTGCGGAATCATGCCTTTAACCGCCGATACCAATATTTTACCGGCAAAAGCATGGGCAGGCAAAGGCGCCAGCGCCGATTGAACAAAAGCAGCCGGCACGGCCAGAATTACCCAGGTGGCATCCTGTACGCACGCGGCTAAATTAACTGTAGGTTTTACGTACTGCAGGTCGAAGGTAACTCCGCTCAGGTAACGCGGATTGTGGCGGTATTGTACTAAATGCTGAACATCGTCTGGGTTCCGGAGCCACCAGTTTACCTGGGCTTTATTTTCCGATAAAATTTTAACCAGGGCCGTAGCCCAACTGCCGCCACCAATAACTGCTATTTTTTCCAAAAGTACTTTTTATGCCTGCTTAATTTTTCTCTTCGTCTTCTTCCGTTTTGTTGGATTTGGCGAGTGCCGCTTCATCTTTAACAATCACGGCGGTACCATCTTTTAATTGTTTTGAAACGGCCCGGAAAGGTCCGGATATTATTTCGTCGCCTTCTTTTAACCCTTTAGTGATTTCAATATTATCAAAATCGCTGATGCCGGTTTTAACTTTTACCACCTGGGCTTTGCCGTTACGGTTTACAAATACAATTTCGTCAAAACTCTGCCGCGGCTGGGCTTGTTCTGTATCTGCGGCGGGCGCATTGTTATTGTTGGTGTTGGTAACCGGCGTGCTGTTGTTCTTGTTTTCCGGCACCCGGGTGGTTACCGCCGAGAGAGGTACCGTTAATATATTTTTCTTTTGTTCGGTAACAATATCTACCGAGGCCGTCATGCCGGGCCGGAAAGGATTAGAGCCGCGTTTATTATCGGCTAAATGCTTGTAAGAATCGTTGATCAACCGGATGCGCACTTCAAACTCTGTTACGGCTTCTAAGGTTACTGCATCTTTAGCCGTGTTGGCAATCTGGGTAACTACGCCCCGGAATTTTTCGTCTTTGCCGGAATAAGAGTCTACCTCTACAATGGCCGAGTCGCCTACATTTACCCGGATAATATCGTTTTCGTTAACGTTTACCCGCACCTCCATAGAATTAAGATTGGCAATGCGCATTAATTCGGTACCAGCCATTTGCGAGGTACCTACTACCCGTTCGCCTTTTTCTACGCTTAGTTTAGAAATGGTGCCGCTTACCGGTGCGTAAATGGTGGTTTTATTCAGGTTTTTGCGCGATTCTTCTAAGCTGGCCAAGGCACTTTGCAAGTTGTATTCGGCGGCCCGAACCCGCTGGCGGGCGGCTTCTATTTCCTGGCGGCTAACGTCGTAAGCGGCTTTGCTGGCTTCAAAATCGGCTTGCGGAATTACTTTTTGCTTGTATAACTCGGTATTGCGCTGGTGGGTAAGCTGGGTTTGGGTACTGTTGGCAATGGTTTGCGACAACTGGGCTTTGGCCTGGGCTAAATTGGCCCGTTGGGTATTTACCTGCGCTTGTTGCATCTGCACGACCGACACGTAATTATCGGCCCGGATTTTTAAGAGCAATTGACCTTTTACCACCGAGTCGCCTTCTTCCACGTACAAGTCAGTTATTTCGCCGGGCACATCCGGGCTTATTTTTACTTCTACCTCGGGCTGAATTTTACCTGAGGCACTTACTTTTTCCACTATGTCGGCAATTTTTGCTTTGGCTACGGTAACTTCGGTACCTGTTTCTTTACCCAGCCAGCCTTGTTTTTTGGCTATAAAAGCGCCCAACATTAAAAAGATAACGATAGAACCAATAATGTATAATATGCGATTGGAGTTCTTCTTGGCCATAATAAATTAGAGAGATAAAGGTTTGCCTTGGTAAAAATCCAACACCTTTAGTTTAAATGTATACTCGTATTTTGCCTGAATTAAATTAGACTGCGATGCCCGGAAATTATTTACAATCACATTAAAATCAACGGGGTTAATGATACCGCGCTCTAACCGCACCTGGGCATTATCGTAGTTTCTTTGCAAAGCGGCCAGCTGGCGTTTGGCCGCCGCGTATTTACGTTGGGCTGCCAGAGCGTCGGCCCCCGCCTGCTCAATGGTTTGGCGCAAATTATTGCGGGCAATATCGGCATTTATTTTTGCATTTAAGTGCGCCAGCCGGGCCCGTTCTACGTTGGTGCGCGTTTGCAAACCGTTTAGTATGGGAATAGACAAACTAAAACCTAATTGCTGCCCAAAGTTATTTTTCACCTGGTCGCCAAATGGATAATTTTCCCGCCGGGTTTCCGGCACTGCCGGCGAATAAATTGTAAAAGGCATGGTACCGGCCGCGTCCAAAAATCCCAATTGTCTTGCTTGTAATTCACCGGGTAGTACATCCGACTGAATAAATAAAACGCCCTGGCTGGTGAAAAAGGAATTAATACCCCCGCTAAATGACAAACGCGGCAAATAAGCTCCCCGAGCTACCGCTAAACCTCTATCGGCACTTAGCACCCGTAAATCGGCACCTTTAATGGCCGGCAAATTTTTTAAAGCATACTCATATACCTCGTTGGTGTTAACCTGGCCAATGCTTTCGTTTGGTTCCGGAATTTCGGGTACTACTATGGTTAAGGGCGCAGCCGTATTTATACCCAATAATTGCTTTAGCGAAATACGGGCAATATCGCCTTGGTTCTGGGCATTAATAATATTTAACTCGTCGGTGGCCAATTGCGATTCTACTTCCAGCACCACGTTTTCGGCAATGCTACCGGCTTTTAACAAAATTCGGTTACGCTCTAGTTGCTGCTGGGTAGAATTGCGTTGCAGTTCCGAGGTTTTTACCAACTCATCAGCAAAAAGAATATTTAAATAAGCCGTTACTACCTGAATGGCCACATCGTTTTTAGTCGATAACACATCCTGTTCGCTGGCCTCTAACTCTAAAGCACTTTGTTTAATATTGTTTATTCGCTGGTTACCCATAAACAACGGTACATTGGCCCCCAGCGAAAAATTATTCGTGCGCGTTTGTACACTTCTTACTTCAAAGGTTGCCTGGTCTATGTTGGTACCAAAGTTATAATTATGCGACGCCGACCCGTTAATGTTAGGCAAAAGACTGGCTTTGGCTTGTTTTAACTCGGCCGCGCTTATTTGCTGATTAATAATTCTTTGCCGTACGTTTAAATTATTCTGTAGCGCCTGGTCAATACATTCCTGGAGGGTAAAGGTAGATTTATTATCCTGGGCCAGTAAAGGCTGCCCGGCGCTTAGCCCCACCGATAAGGCTATGGTAAACAAGAGTTTTTTTGTAGAGGTTAGCATGGGTTAATCTATATTAGGGATGTAGGTGATGTGTTTTATCCAGCTTAGCTGCCGGATATACTCCAGGGTAAGCGGTTTTAAGGCGCTATCCATTTCGATAAACTGCCGGGCAACCTGGTTTTTGCCGCGCCTGGAAACCGTCATAGTGGCTATATTGCAGTCGTCGTGGGCAATTACATTGGCTATAAAGGCAATGCTGCCTTTTACATCATCGGCTTCTACAATTAAGGTATGTAAATTAGCCGAGAAATCGGCCGGGAAGCCATCTACTTCTACAATTCGGATAACGCCCCCGCCGCGGCTCTGCCCTACTACCTCTACCTGGTGGTTTTGACCTTGCAGGTTTAATTTAATGGTGTTGGGGTGCATGGCCGAAGCATTACCCACCGATTTAAAAGTATATTGTAAGCCAGCTTCGTCGGCAAGTTTAAAAGATTCTTTAATCCGGACATCATCGGTTTTGAAATCGAGCAAACCAGCCAGAATGGCCCGGTCGGAGCCGTGGCCTTCGTAGGTACGGGCAAAAGAATTGTAAAATGTAATTTCGGCCGATTGGGGAGCTTCGCCCAGTACCCGAATAGCTGCCCGGCCAATACGCACCACCCCGGCGGTATGGGAGCTGGAAGGACCAATCATAATGGGGCCAATCATATCAAAAATACTGCTCTTCTCTGCCATAAAGGGGTACTAAAAACACAATACAATAATCTGAAATATAAAGCGATTTTTCATTCAGAAACAAAAATATATTGCCAAAACGGGATAAAATACCCGTGAATGCCGGATTTTGTCCCCTGAATAGCCGTATACCTGGGCGCTATTTTTAGCGTAGATGCAAAAAATAACCAGCGGTTGCCTACTGCTTATAGAACATAATATTTTTTCTTTAGTAAGTTTACACCCGACATTTAACCATAATACTACTTGGTATGGAACAGCCGTTTAAACCGGAGGTGCTGGAACAACTTAAAAAGTTAGAAAAGAAATATACTGCTTTGGGTCAGGACCTGGCGCATTATTTAGAAGGTTTGTATTACGCCGATTTTACCAATTACTGGGATTATATTCACCTCGATACGTTACTGAGTCTCCAAACCCCGCGTACCGCCATACCCGACGAAAAGGTATTTATTATTTACCACCAGATTACGGAGTTGTACTTTAAGCTCTGCCTGAACGAGTACGAACTGATTGGCAACGACCCGCACCTTACCCTAAATACTTTAATTATGCGGCTAAAACGCATAAACCGGTATTTCGAGAATTTGATCGATTCATTTGATGTAATGGTCGACGGCATGGACCCGCAGCAGTTTCTGCAATTCCGGATGTCGCTGATGCCGGCCAGCGGGTTTCAGTCGGTGCAGTTCCGGATGATAGAAATTTGCGCCACCGATTTGCGTAATTTAGTTGATAAAGAAAAGCGCAAAGCCATGGGCCTGCAAACCACCCACGACGAATTAATGGGTTGTATTTACTGGAAAGCCGGCGCGACCCAGGAAGAAGACAATACCAAAACCCTAACCCTGCTGCAGTTCGAAGAAAAATATACCGACTTTTTGATGCAGCACGCCTTAAAATTTGAAGGCAAAAACGTATGGGCCAAAGTAAAAGCCTTACCCGAAGAAGACCAGCAGAATCCAAAGTTAATCCGGATATTAAAAGAAACCGATGCCAATATTAATGTAAACTGGCCTTTGATGCACTATAAATCGGCGGTGCGGTACCTGCAAAGCCAGGCGGGTGCTTTACCCGCAACCGGCGGCACCAACTGGCGGCAATATTTACCTCCTAAATTCCAGAAAAGAATATTTTACCCCGAAATCTGGTCGGAGCAGGAAATTGACGATTGGGGTAAAGGCTGGGTAGAAAAAGTGCTGGAAGATTTATAATTTATAATCCGTATTGCTTAATATATTCTCAAACTTTATTATTCCGAAATTCAGTTGATGCCAATAGAAGGGAACTAAAAGATGGCTAGATACCTGACAGAACAAGAAATTGGAACATTATTGGCTTTAGGAAAAACCATAGAAGTATTTCTTGGTCGGGATAAAACGAAGAATGATATTTTGAGGTGGCTTGACCTACAG
>NZ_JBMQUD010000138.1:0-4059 GCF_057359045.1 Adhaeribacter sp. | reverse complement strand
GAGTCGTGCTGCAATCGCCGATTGAATTGCTGGATGGTTATGCTGCCGACTATGGTGCTTCCTGGGGCGATTTAGGGGCCAATGCTTTGGGTTCGCTGGGGGTAATCTCGCAGGAAATGGCTTGGGGCGAGGTAAGAATTTTGCCAAAATATTCTTTCCGGAAAACCAGTTTTGCGGGCTTACGACCAAACGTATTAGGCAGCAATTTACCCGAGCAACTCTTAAAAGATTATAATGGGCAAACGTATTGGCTTTCTTTTGATGTACCCGCCTTTTTACCGGCCGGCCTTAAATATCCCAAGTGGCTTAACCTGGCTTTGGGCTACGGGGCTCAGGGCATGGTTTACGGCAGCCCCCAAGATAATCGATTAAACGGTTACGTGGCTTACCGGCAATATTATCTGGCTTTAGATTTAAATTTGCAGCACATCCAAACGCGGCACAAAGTACTCAAAGGTTTATTTAGCCTGCTAAGCATGATACATTTGCCGGCACCTACCGTAGAATATAACCGGAAACACGGTTTTAAGTGGCACACCCTTTATTTTTAACCGCAGGTTAGATTTGGTTTAAAAGAATAGAATAAACCCGGCAATATTTTTAGTTAACGAATTACTTAAGCACACAACCTCCAAACAAATATAAATCATGAACATAGGCGACAGGGTAAGATTAATGTACGGCAAAGAAGAAGGCATTATTACCCGCTTTTTAGATAACAACCAGGTAGAAGTAGCCATAGATAATGAGTTTACCATTCCGGTAATGCGACGTGAAGTGGTGGTTATTGCGGCCGAAGAAGATAAATATTTTGGCAATAACGCCTATAATGCAACACCGGCAGTTACCAATCGGACAACAGAGACCGCTAAACCACAAGCCCCCGTGAGTTCGGGTATATTTCTGGGCTTAACCCAGCAATCGGCGGAACTACTGGGTGTAACGGTCATTAACAACTCGGAATATGATTTGCTTTTTACGTACGGCGAAGAAACCCACGACGCGTACAAAGGCCTGGTAAACGACAAACTAAACCCAAAGAGTTTTAAGGTGGTTAGTCACCTGCACCTAAAAGACTTTGAAAAATGGCCGTCGTTGGTTTTGCAGTATATGCAACACCGGCCGCAGGTTAAAGCTTTGCTGGAGCCCGGATTAAAACGGTTCCGGTTTAAAGCTGCCTCTTTTTACAAAAGCAAAAAAATGGCCCCACTGGTAAACAAAGAAGCTTACCTCTTCCCGATTGAGAACAAACCAGCGTTAATAGACCTACTAAAGTTACAGGATAAACTTTCGGAACCGGAAGCACCCGCCGAATCTTTTTCGCTCAAAGCACCGTCTCACGAAGTAGACTTACACATTGAGAAGCTTGTTCCCGAAAACACAGCGCCAATGAGCAACAGCGAAATATTACGCCAACAACTACACGCTTTTCACGATAACCTGGACCGGGCCCTTGCAGCCAATATGCACGAGATTATTTTTATTCACGGCACTGGCAACGGCGTATTGCGTAACGAAATTCAAAAAATACTCAGCCGTAACAAGCAAATCAAATATTTTGAAGATGCCCGCAAAGAGAAATTTGGCTACGGCGCAACGTTGGTGCGATTAAAGTAAACTATCGGATCAGTTATTTAATTTATTTGAAATCAATAAAATATATCATCTATCAGAAATAAGATTTCATAACTGCAAACCAAATAATTCTCCCAGTCAAACCGGTTATAATATTAATCTTAGCTGTTTCTACTTGGGCAACATGGCCCCAATCAAACTCTGGCAGTTGAAAGATTACGAATGTAGGGGCAAAAAAAATAGCTCAACTTTTTCAAGGTTGAGCTATTTTTTTGAGCAGTTCCTCTTTAAATCCTTATGCTCATTACAGGCATTATATACGATTTAAAATGTGAAGGGTTACCAGCGGCGCGATTTTTCTCTTTTACCGAAACGAGTATTCCGGTCACGGTCGCCGCCACCACCGCCACTACGGCGTGGTCGGTCTTCGTAACGGCCCCGGCTGTTGTGGCCATCGCCGCCGTCTCTTTCTTTCTCGCCCATCGCATTTTTGCTCTGTGCTTTTTCGAAACTTACCGGTTTGCCCAATAAAGTGGTGCGGCCCAGCCGGTCCAGCACTTCAGAAGTATATTCTTTGGCAATTTCCACGAAGCTGAATTTATCGTACAGATCAATGTCGCCGATTTTGCTGCTCGGAATACTGGTGTTTTCGGTTAAGGCTTCAATAATATCTTTTGGATGAATGCGATCTTTTTTGCCCATGGTCACGAACAACCGGTTAAAGCCTTCGCGTGGTCCTTTCATTTCTTCGGAAGCCGCTTGCGCTTTGGCTTCTTTCAGGTTCATTTTAAGTAAAGCCGCGGCAATTTCCAAAGAAGTAAAATCTTCGGTCAGCAAGCGTTCAATCCGGGCAATGTGTTTTTCTAACTTGCCTTGCTGAATAACTTCTTTAATCTGATCCAGAAATAAATTGGTCTTGATTTCGGCTACATCTTCGTAGCTCGGTACCGGCGCCAGTTTAATTTTGGCATTGGTAAACCGCATAATATCTTTTAGTTTGTAAATATCGCGGCCCGACACAAATGAAAATGCTCTACCGGATTTACCAGCGCGGCCAGTCCGGCCAATGCGGTGCACGTAAGCTTCTTCGTCTTGCGGTAAGTCGTAGTTAAATACGGCTTCCAAATCTTCCACGTCGATACCACGCGCCGCCACGTCGGTAGCTACCAATATTTCCAGGGTGCCGGCTTTAAATTTGGCCATTACATTGGTACGCTGCGTCTGGTTCATGTCGCCGTGTAAACCATCGGCAAAATAACCGCGGGCCTGCAGGTTGCTTACCAATTCGTCTACCATGCGTTTGGTGTTACAAAACACAATCAGCGATTTCAGGTTGTACATGTCAATAATCCGCGACAGCACTTCCATTTTCATGTTGTTGCGCACTTCGTAGTACACCTGCTCAATATTGGTAACCGTTAAGGTCTGGTGCACCACTTTAACCAATTGCGGATTGGTTTGGTATTTCTTCGTCAGCTCCATAATCGGCTTACTCATGGTGGCGGAGAAGAAAATAGTCTGGCGTTCGGCAGGGATTTTGGTCAGAACAAACTCAATGTCTTCCCGGAAACCCATGTCCAGCATTTCGTCGGCCTCGTCCAGGATAATCTTTTTAACCGCATCTAATTGCAGGGTTCCCCGCTCAATGTGGTCCATTACCCGGCCGGGCGTTCCAATTACAATTTGTACGCCTTGTTTCAGGGCGCGTAATTGCCGGTCGTAAGATTGGCCGCCGTAAATAGGCACCACGCTTATACCGTTTTTATATTTAATTAAGCGGCTTATTTCTTCCGATACCTGCACGGCCAATTCGCGCGTAGGGCAAAGAATTAATACTTGTACCCGACGATCTTTCGGGTCGATGCTTTCAATGGCTGGAATACCAAAGGCGGCGGTTTTACCGGTTCCGGTTTGCGCCTGGCCAATTACATCGCGGCCCTGCATAATAACCGGAATAGCTTCGGTTTGTATTGGAGAAGCTTCTTCGAAACCCATATCGGCAATAGCACGTTGCATTTCCGGGGAAAGCGAAAGCTCATCAAATCGTAATTTGTTCATAAAATGTTTTTTGTTAAAAATAGGTTATACGCTATCTGAAATGAGCAGATACTTATTCTAACTACGTTTTGTAAGAAAATTACCGACGAGGAGAAAAATGATGCTAACGGAAACGTGGCTACTATATAAGCCGCAAACGGAAATTCGACTGCTGATTTCAAAATAATGCACAAAGGTACGCTTTTTTATCCTGATTAAATAATATATAGGTATGAAATGATTAATTATTTTCAACAGAATCTCTATTTTGTTAGTGTTAGCTTTAACTACTTGGTTATACTAGTTTGTGATACAAGGTAATCTACACCTGTCATTCTGGGAATACAAGTATTCCGGGAGGAGACTATTTGGCAACCTGCAACATAGTTTCCTCCCTTTAGATTTGGGAGTATGGACAAAAGGAAGGAGCATGGGTATAGCAAAACT
>NZ_JBMQUD010000137.1:0-4847 GCF_057359045.1 Adhaeribacter sp. | reverse complement strand
GGTCCGGTAACCATTTATAGTAATTTCAGCGTCTGTTGGCTGAACCAGCCCTTTAAAAAACTCAGGTGTTTTAGTATTGTAAGCCTCTACTTCCGCTAAAACACGCGCTTCAATTATATCTTTAACCGTTACAATCTCCTTATTCAGGGCAACTTCAATCTCATTCAGAACCTTTCCGGGAAAAGTTTCATCTTTAATTGTTATATAATATTTCATAAAGTAAATACATCTAGTTTTGTATAAATCCTAAATATAAAAAAAATTATATATTTACTACTGTATTCTCTTAAAATTTATTCGATTTAATAAATAATTGCGGCTTAGTTCTTTTAGAACTTATTTAGAGTTTTCGTAAAATGAGCCGTTAGCCGCCATTGGTGGTGTTATCACCGCCAATTTGATAGCCACCGCCTGACCTCTTGCCGGTGAAAACGTATGGCAAGGGCGCTTTTTTAAACTAACATCAAAACGCTAAACAACTTCTTATTTAAAATTTTAAATAGGCAAACTTTTACCTTCTCATTAACACTAAAAAAATAATTTCAAAAATTTTTCCACTACGCAAAAAGACTGCGCAGGAGCCTCCCAATTTTGAATCGTTAACTAAAACAAAAGGTTATGCGATTCAATTTTTTAAAACCAAAAGCAACGCCAGCACCGGCTACCCAAAACCACGAAGGTGCGCTGGCCTGGGAAATGGATGCCCGTACACAATTGTATGCGGCCGTAGTTACAGCGGCCTTGCAAGATAATTTCTACGAGAAAGCCGATGGCCGCCTGCAACGGATTAAAGAACTGATTGCGCAAAACGACCCGGTTTTTGTAGCCAAATTGGCGGTGTATACCCGCACGCACATGCACCTGCGCAGCGTACCATTGGTTTTGGTAGCCGAACTGGCCCGCCTGCACACCGGCGATAGCCTGGTAAGCCGCACCATTGCCCGGGTAATTAACCGCGCCGATGAAATAACCGAACTGCTGGCTTACTACCAGTTTAGCAACCAACGCCAGGGTACCAAAAAACTAAACCGCCTCTCTAAACAAGTACAGAAAGGCCTGGCCCTGGCTTTTAATAAATTTGATGAGTACCAGTTTGCCAAGTACAACCGCGTGACCGAAGTTAAACTCCGCGACGCTTTGTTTCTGGCGCACCCCAAAGCCAAAGATGCGCCGCAGCAAAATTTGTTCGATAAAATTGTAAACAACACCCTGGCCACGCCTTACACCTGGGAAACCGAATTGTCGGCGCTGGGCCAGACTAAATTTGAGAACGAAGCGGTGCGCCAACTGGCTTTTAAAGGTAAATGGGAAGAACTGCTGGATAGCGGCCAACTGGGTTACATGGCCTTGCTCCGCAACCTGCGCAATATGCTGGAAGCAAACGTATCGGGCAGGCACGTAGAAAATCTGTGCGCCTACCTGGCTAACGAAAAGGCGGTACTAAATGCCAAACAGTTGCCGTTCCGGTTTCTGGCGGCTTACCGCGAGATATCAGCGCTAAAATCTTTTTATACGGCGCGGGTACTGTCGGCCTTAGAAGCAGCGGTACAAGTTAGTATCCGGAACGTGAAAGGTTTTGGCAACGGCGTAAACGTGGTTATTGCCTGCGACGTGTCGGGTTCTATGCAACAGCCGGTATCGGCGCGGAGCAAAATATTGCTTTACGATGTAGGCTTAATGTTGGGTATGCTGCTGCAGCACCGCTGCCGGCAAGTGGTTACGGGTATGTTTGGCGACCGGTGGAAAGTAATTAATTTGCCCCAAACCAATGTGCTGGCCAATGTGCAGGAGTTTTACCGCCGCGAAGGCGAAGTGGGCTATTCTACCAATGGTTACCTGGTAATCCGGGATTTGCTGCAACGCCGGGTAGTAGCCGACAAAGTAATGCTCTTTACCGACTGCCAGCTCTGGAACAGTTCCGGCGACGGCGGCCACCTGGCCCGCGAATGGCAGTTATACAAAAGAGTGGCACCAAAGGCCCGGCTTTACCTCTTCGATTTGGCGGGTTACGGCCACGCCCCAATCCGGTTAATGCCCCACGACGTGGTATTTATCGCGGGCTGGTCGGATAAGGTATTTGAGGTGTTGGCGGCAGTTGAAAACGGCCAAACTGCTTTGGCGGGCATTGAAGCCTTGGATATTTAAAGATAACCAGCCGGTGTCGTAGAGGGGTGTTACTTCGGTAAAGCCTAAATCAGGTGAGCAGGTTCAAATCCTGCACGCTTTAAAAAGCGAAACATCCGTCGGTTTTTACCCGGCTGGCTTTATTCACAAAAGTGGTGCCGTAGTTAGGAGTTACTTCGCCTGTCACGCTGTGGGTCGTGGGTTCGAATCCCACTATTCTGTAAAGAATATAGCTCAGTTGGTAGAGCAACATATAGTCTCCTGGCGTTAGTTGCCCACTTTTTTAATTTATGTAAAACTTAAAACGGTGCCGTAGGCAGGAGTTACTTCGTTCCAGTCCTGTAATATCGGTTCGACTCCGGTTTTCCGGGCATTGCCCGGGAATAGTTTAAAGGTAGAACACAGGAGTTAGTCTCCTACCGCTTTTAGCCCGTTTTAAAATATAACGTGCCGTAAAATAGCGTTACTTCGTCTTCCAAATGTAAAGCCGCTGTTTGTTAGTTGCCGTTATAAAAGCAGGTGCCGTACGTAAGCGTTACTTCGACTCTTAATCGGGAGGTCGCCGGTTCGAATCCGGCCAGTGCAAGCTGTAGCTCAGGGGTAGAGCTCCAATGTACGTTTGCGGCTTTTTGCCCTGCTTTTTTTCTGAACAAAAAAGGCCTCCCAATGATATGGTGCGGCCTTTTTTATTTGATGTAAACAAGCATTTTGCTGGATTATTTACCAGCCAACGTGGGCTTAGTTAATTTTAACCTTTAAAATATTGGCGTTGCCTTTGCCCCCTTCATTAGAAATATACAAGTCGCCGGTGGGGCTAAAGGTTATGCCTTCGGGTTGGTTAAAGGCGCTTTTACTTAATTTATAACGCGCTTTTATGGCCCCGCTGCTGTTTAGGATTAAAAGTTGCGGATTGGTGGCTTCGGTTATGTAAATATTGCCGTTTATTGGGTTTACCGCAATTTCAGAAGGTTGCAGGGCTTTGTTAGTGCCCTGGCCTTTGCTTTCAGCAAAAACCGGGTCGGCCAGGTTTAATTTAATTACTGGCTCAGCCTGCAGTTTCTTCGTTTTTAAATCAAAAGCGTAAATCCCTTTGTAGGTTTGGTTACTGGTTTCGGCACCTTTTATGGCCAGCAGCAAGCGGTTATGTTGCCGGTCGTAGGTAAGGCCTTCTACATTATTTTTAGCAGTTAAAGGCGTATCGTACATTTGGGTAACCGGCGAGGAGGCGGTATAATCTTTCACTTCAAAAATTTTACCGTCGCTGCGCATTACGTAAGCGGTTTTACCCACCAGGGCCAAGCCCTCATAATCGCCGGCCGCGCCAAACTTAATTTCTTTTTCAATTTTAGCCGTGTTGGTGTTATAAATAAAGATGGTACCGTCTTCGTCTTCTACACAGGCAAATTTATGGTCGCCCAAATACACAATACCCGATACTTCGTTTAAAACGGCGGGCAAATCCCATTTTTGCAGCACCGTTACCTGATCGGAGGCCGGCTCGTCGGCTTTCTTTTCTTTTTTACCTTTATCTTTTTTAGGTTCGTTCTGGAATACATCGTTTACCGCCTGTCGGGCCTGGGTAGTATCGCAGGCCAAAACCGAAAAGCTTAAAAGCAGGCTGCAGAATATTTTATTTAGCTGTTGCATATAGTTTTATTTTAAGGTAAAGAGTAACCCCGGTAGCTTCTATTTTGTTTTGCCCTGGGTCAATCTCAATGGTTTAAACCGCTTCATATTGGTCGTCTGCCGGAATACAGGATGAATGTAAAGATGCGTTGTGTACCCCTAATCCGCCCCCAATGGTAATACCAGTAGGTTAGTTAGCTTCATCGGCTTTCTCTCAATTTTAGCTTTATTTCCAACACAAAATTAGGAACCAATACTGGAAAGAATCTGGAAGAATATTTTTCTTGCCAATTGTATTTTTTATAACTGCTTTATGCCGGGTTATCGCGGGCAAGTTGTTACAAATTTTGGACATCAGGCGGTTCGGGCTTAAAATTAACCGTCCAGAGGTGATGTTGCTGGAATGCGTAGCTCACCTCAAAATGATATAAATCGGCGATGGCTTTTACAATGGGTAAACCCAAACCGGTAGAATGTCCCGAATTATTGTCTTTGTAAAAACGGGTAAATATTTTCTGCTGGTTCAGGGGTTGGGCTTTGCCGGTATTCTGAATAATAAGCTTTTCTGAACTAAGGGTAATCTGAACAAAGCCCCCCGGCTGGTTGTGCACAATGGCATTTTTTATTAGGTTCAGGAACATAATAGTAGCCAGATCGGCATTGAGGTGCTGGCGGCAGGGCGCTTCTTCGTGTAAAGTAAGGCTTACCTCGCGGTACTCGGCCTGATCGGTTAAGTCATCTACTATTTTCCGGAGCAAGGCATTTATATCTACTTCTTCTACGGCCGTAAACTGCTTATTTTCTATGCGGGAAAGTAACAAAAGAGATTTGTTTAGCCGGGTAAGCTGTTCCAGGTGCTGCATAACCGCGGCAATCTGGCCTACCTGATTGGGGTTTAAATGATTATTCTCGACGAGTAATTCTAATTTATTCAGGCTAATGGCCAAGGGGGTTTGGAGTTCGTGGGCAGCGTTTTCAATAAAATTTTTCTGGCTCACGTAAGTATTTATGTTGCTTTGCAATAATTTCTGAACGGTGTTATTTAACAAATTAAACTCCTCTATATCGGTTTTATCCGGCAAAATGGGTCGGGGTTC
>NZ_JBMQUD010000136.1:0-14767 GCF_057359045.1 Adhaeribacter sp. | reverse complement strand
GTCGGCTTTAAGTTTGTTTCAGGAACCAACCATTCTGGAACCTTGGCGGCAAGCCCTCCGCGCCCTCTTAGTTACACCCAACATTAACGGCATTATTGTCGGCCGGGCCTGCCGCTTGTTAGCCGATGCGAAAGAAATAAACGAGCAGGACTTAGGCGTTAAATTTAGCTTAGCGTTATCCAGCGCCCAGCAACCTGGTTATTCAGCGGCTTGGCTCGAAGGTTTTTTAAAAGGCAGCGGTATGATTTTATTGCTGGACGAGGTGCTTTGGAATATTCTGAACAATTGGGTAAGTGCTTTGGAAGAAGAAACGTTTGTGCAGATTCTGCCCCTACTTCGGCGCAATTTTGCCTCTTTTACGCCGGCCGAAAGACGTAAAATTGGCGAGAAAGCAAAGTCTGGCGGCTCGCTTACGAAAACGGCCACCCAAACCAATACCGCTGATTTCAATTACGAACGCGCCGAAAAAGCTTTACCCATTATCGCGCAGTTATTAGGGTTGGAGGTTTAATTTTTCTCTCGCGAGCGTCCTCGCTCGTGAGGTTTTTTTCCGGCCTCTGGCCGCTTTAACTGTTTATTGATAATTAATAAATGGTTTACACTAGCCGGAGGCCAACCAATAAAATCCACGAGCGAAGACGCTCGCGGCAGGAAAGTAAAATATTTACATTGTTTATTTTATTATGAACGAAGCACAATTAAAACGTTGGCGGTTAATATTAGGCGGCGAAGCAGCCGATGGAACCGGGGTTAGTTTATCTGGCCAGGATATTAACCTGGATAAAACTTTGACGGCTCTTTACGATTCCGAACGGAGCGCGGGCTTAGGCGCTTCCTCGCCGAATGTATCGCGGTGGCTCGGCGATATCCGGACGTACTTTCCGGCTTCGGTGGTAAAGGTGATGCAGCAGGATGCTTTAAAACGGCTGAACTTAACCTCTATGCTGCTGGAACCGGAAATGCTCGCCTCGGTAGAACCGGATGTAAATTTAGTGGCTACGCTCCTGACTTTAAGCCGGGTTATTCCGGATAAAACCAAAGATACCGCCCGTGAAGTGGTGCGCAAAGTGGTTGACGATTTAACCAAAAAACTAGCCCAACCCATGCAGCAGGCCATTACCGGCAGTTTAAATAAAGCCGCTAAAATCAGGCGGCCGCGCCACAACGAAATAGATTGGCCAACCACCATTCTGAAAAACCTGAAGCATTACCAACCCGAATACAAAACCATTATTCCGGAAACCCGCATTGGCTTTGGCCGGAAAAGAGCCGCCCTGAAGGATATAGTTATTTGCCTTGACCAAAGCGGGTCGATGGGCGCCTCGGTAGTTTATTCCGGCATCTTTGGCGCGGTCATGGCTTCTTTGCCAGCAGTAAAAACCAAAATGGTAGTTTTTGATACCGCCGTAGCCGACCTGACCGAAGAACTCCAGGACCCGGTCGATTTATTATTTGGCGTACAACTGGGCGGGGGTACGGATATTCAGTTAGCTTTAGGTTATTGCGGGCAAATTATTACCCGTCCTTTAGATACCGTAATGGTGCTGATTACCGACTTGTACGAAGGCGGCAACGTGCGGGAAATGAAAAAGCGGTTTGCTGCTTTGGTAGAAAGCGGCGTACAACTAATAGTTTTATTGGCCCTGAACGACGACGGCTCGCCGGCTTATGACCACGGCAATGCTTCTTTCCTGGCCTCCATTGGCGTACCGGTTTTTGCCTGCACCCCCGATTTATTCCCCGACCTCATGGCCGCTGCCTTGCAAAAGCAAGATATTGGCCAATGGGCCGCCAGTAATAATATTCCCATTGCTAGAGGAAGTCGGGATATGGGTACTGATAATTTTTAAATGCCAAATACCTGATTATTTGTTAAAATCAATAAAAATTTAAAATTATATATATTTAAATTGTATATATCTAAAGAAGATATTACCTTTGCCCCATTACTCCGTATCATGTTCAACCTGTAACATAGGAGATTAATACATTGCTAGAACTTACCTCCATATCGCCCCTTTGGTTCATCTCTTAGTTACCAGCTAGAGGTAAGTAAATTTATTCCTTTTACTTTTTTACAGTTCCTGTTTTTGGCTAAAAGCCAATTTCCTGGTTTGCTGTTTTATTCCTGCTGTTCTTATTGCTGAGCTTTGAACCGGTTTCTACCTCCGGCTTTTGGGCCATTCCTGCTTACCTCTTTTCCGGTTGGCAGGTGTACCGGGTTTTACCTTGCCTGAATATACTTCTCCAGCTACTGGGGTAAATAATTATATCAATCCGGCAAATGAAACCCTTGCTGTTACGCGCTATAGAACTTTTTCATAAACCAAGACCATGGGCAAGGAAAATGCCTGTTATACCGGACGCTTCCGTTCGGCAAGAGAAAAAACACGATTAGTTAAACTGGATTTTGAGAAGCAGTTGCGGCAATTGGCTCGGGAACGCCGCCAGCTGCTGGAGCAAAAGCGCAATTTAGGTTTCGAGCCACTGGAACCGCCGGTGCAAAAAGGCTTTAAGCGCTTTTTTGTACTCCGCGATGATGTAGCCCGGAGCCAGCGGGCCGCTTTCTTCCAGGAAATATTAAATAAAATAAACACAGTACAATACAGCGATACACGGGAATTCAGCCGCCGGAAACGGCATCGAGGCCGCAAAATAAAAGTATCCCGGCAACAGGAACTTAAACCGATTTATGAACACGAATGGCAAAGGTTTAAGTTATCGCGGGCACAAGCATTTTATTTTACGGAAGTGCTTGAGTTGAGCCCCAGTCGGGAGTGGCGCCGGGTTTACCGGTTTGTAGAGCCCTGGCGGTTTCGCCTGAAAATTGCGCCCAATTTAATTACAGAGGTCCGCAGGAAAGACTTTGTCCTGGAAAAACGCCTGCACGAAATAGATTATTACCTGGAACGCAATTTCCTGGAAATGAAACTGCAGAAATTAAAATATGGCTATGCTGGCTATAGGTATTCGGATTTTCAGGAGCGAATAGAATATAGAAATTCATTAAAGAATAAGCCGCTGGCGCAAATTCTGGCCACGGTAGCCTTAGAGGCGTGGGATAGTGAAAATATGTATTCCTTCTAAATCGACAGAACCAGATTACTTAAGAAATCATACTTGAAAAATTTTAAACCCTTTAAACCATAAAGCTATGTTGGTGACCCATATAAACCCGAAATATTCCCTTACGGAGGTAGCCTCCCATCGGGAAGCAGGCTTACGCCAGCCATTTTTAAATAAATATTCTAATAGAAGTAAAAAGAAAATACGCCCATGGGCACACATTATATTAAAGGAAAAGACTTAAGTAAAATCGGGTTTGTGAACGATGTGTCGCGGAGCATTGCCATTATGTTGGCAGCGCGGCATTTTAAACACTTACCCAAAACCGAGGTGCTGCAACATTTGCTGGAAGTAAAAGAAAACCCGGCGGCATTTCTGCACCACGAAACACTAGGGCAGTTAGCCCAAACATTTATTACCAAAACCGAAAACAAAACTTTCCAGACATTCCACTTGAATCCGGTGAGTGGCCGGTTAAAAGTATACGGCGGCAAAAATATCCAAGGTACCGCCAAACGCCAGATGGAATTGGCTATGCAGTTGCCGGTGGCATTACAAGGCGCTTTAATGCCGGATGCCCACGTGGGTTTTGGCTTACCCATTGGCGGTGTACTGGCGGTAGATAATGCCGTAATTCCATATGCCGTTGGGTTGGATATTGGCTGCCGCATGGCGCTTTCGGTGTTTGATTTGCCGGAAAAATATTTGCAAAAAGAAAGCTATCAGCTAAAAAAAGCTTTAGGCGAAAATACCCATTTTGGCATTAATGGCGGCATTTCGTTTGCCCAGGACCACCCGGTTTTAGACCATCCGGATTTTAACGCTACGCCCCTGCTGCGCGGTTTACACGGCAAAGCCGTGAGGCAATTGGGTTCGTCGGGCAGTGGTAACCATTTTGTGGAGTTTGGATTGATTGAGCTGTTTGCCGGTAATCCGGTTAATATGCCGACCGGGAAATATTTGGCTTTGCTCTCGCATTCTGGTTCGCGGGGTTTAGGCGCGGCAGTGGCCAAACATTACACCACCCTGGCAATGGAGAGCTGCAAATTACCCAAGCAGGCACAAAACCTGGCGTGGCTGTCGCTCGATTCGGAAGCTGGGCAGGAATATTGGTTGAGCATGCAGTTAGCCGGGGCTTATGCGCAGGCTTGCCACGACCAGATTCACTTAAATCTGGCCAAAGCTATCGGCGAAAAACCGGTAGTTAAGGTAGAAAACCACCACAACTTTGCCTGGCGCGACCAGCTACCCAACGGCCGTGAGGTTATTATTCACCGCAAAGGTGCTACCCCGGCCCATACCGGAGAACTGGGCATTATTCCGGGCAGCATGACCGCACCTGGTTACCTGGTAAGTGGCAAAGGCTGCGTTGATTCTTTGTATTCGGCTTCGCACGGAGCGGGTCGGCGGTTGTCGCGCGGCCGGGCTAAAGAAAGCTTTACGGTATCGGGCATGAAGAAAATATTGTCGGCGGCGGGTGTAACGCTGCAAGGCGGCAGTCCCGAAGAATGCCCGCTGGCTTACAAGGATATAGATATGGTTATGGACGGCCAAACCGCTTTGGTGGAGGTGCACGGCAAGTTTCTGCCCAAGATTGTCAGGATGCATAAAGAATAAAGTGATGGCAGCCTATATAATTCAAATAAGCGCCGGCCGCGGACCGGAAGAGTGTTGCCGGGTGGTGGCGCGGGTCCTGGAAATATTCCTGAAAGAAGCCCGCTCCCGAAATTTAATGGCCGAGGTAGTGGAAACGGTGCCCGGCCTTTTAAACAGCACTTTGTTGTCGGCATTGGTTTCAATAGACGGCCCGGCAGCCAATATTTTTCTAAAAAGCTGGATTGGCACGGTGCAATGGATTGCCCCCAGCCCTTACCGGAAGTTTCATAAACGGAAAAACTGGTTTGTGGGCGTGCAGGCTTTTGATGCGGCTCGACTATTCCAATGGCAGGAAAACGAAGTACAGTTCCAAACTTTGCGGGCTTCCGGACCGGGTGGCCAGCACGTGAATAAAACCGAATCGGCGGTGCGGGCGCGGCACGTCCCATCAGGTATTGCGGTGATGGCTTCCGAAAGGCGTTCGCAATACCAGAACAAGACCGAAGCCCTGGAACGGCTGCAAGCCAAAGTAAAACAGTGGCACATAGCGGGAGCCGCTGCTCAGGCCCAAAGCCAATGGCAACAGCACAATTGCTTAGAACGCGGCAATGCCATTCGCACTTTTACCGAGCGATTGTAAGACTGTAAACCAGAAGTAAGTAAATAAAGAATGGGCCAATAAGAGCCTATCGGGCAAGCTAACCAGTACCAGGATAATTGGAAATTATTCCGGTACTGGTTAGGAGTTTCGATGGGCTCATTCAGATGCAAAAAGAAAGGAGTTTACATGAATATTTCGCAAAAATACGGACGAACTTACCATTATCCGTTTTCGCCGGGCACCACCAGCGACGACCGGATTAATTACCATTACTGGCAAGATGTGCAACAGATGCAAATGCTCATCCATACCGAAAAGCTGGATGGCGAAAATAATTGCTTGAATCGCTACGGGGTGTTTGCCCGCTCTCACGCAGCCCCTACGGTTTCGCCCTGGACCCAACACCTGCGACAACGTTGGGAGAGCATTCGGCACGACCTCGGCGACCTGGAACTGTTCGGAGAAAACTTGTACGCGGTGCACTCTATTAAATATTTACAACTGGAACACTACTATTTTGTATTTGCCGTCCGGTATTTAGATAAGTGGCTAAGTTGGGAAGAAGTAAGCTTTTATGCTGCCTTGTTTGATTTTCCGACAGTGCCGGTTTTAGCGGTGGTTCCGGTTAACCATAGTTTAACCGAAGCCATTTTGCAGCAGCAGGTAACAGAATGGGCCGGGCAGCCCAGCCAGTTTGATTCTTACGACACGTTTCTAAATAAGCCCACTACCCGGGAAGGAGTTGTGAGCCGCAATGCCCACGAATTTGCTGTTGCCGACATGTCGCACCACGTGTTTAAATACGTGCGCCCCGGTCATGTTAAAACCGATGCCCACTGGACCCGCAACTGGCAGCGGGCAAAACTCCGATGGGAAATAGGTAAAATCTAACCTAATAAACTTAAATCCGGAGCAATTATTTGAAGTCAAATTGAAAACCTCAGATTGGAACCGGTAAATGAAAAATGTGCGGCTAAAATATTGGCTGCTATAATTAAAAAAGAGATGGATTGGACATTAACAAAAGATAAAAGCTGGCACGCCTTAATTCAGCAATTTAAATGGGTAGCCGCTATGCAGGAAGTTCCCCAAGACCCAAGGTACCACGCCGAAGGCGATGTGGCTACCCATACTCAAATGGTACTGGCAGCCTTAGAAGACGAACCTATTTACCAGGATTTGCCTGCACAAAAGCAAGAATTACTGTGGGCGGCCGCGCTGCTCCACGATGTAGAGAAACGGAGTACCACGGTGCAGGAAGAAGATGGCAGCATTACTTCCCGGAACCACGCAAAAAAAGGAGAGTTTACGGCCCGCCAAATTTTGTTCCGCGATATTCCTACTCCTTTCTTTTTGCGGGAAGAAATTGCCGCCTTGGTCCGGCTTCACGGCTTGCCCTTATGGCTGCTTCAGAAACCAAATCCGCAGAAAGCTATACTGGAAGCCTCGTTGCGTACTGAGATAAATCTGCTTTACTTACTAACCCGGGCCGATGTGTTAGGCCGGATATGTGCCGACCAAAAGGAGCTGCTGGAGCGGGTAGATTTTTTTAAAGCTTTTGCCGAAGAAGCAGATTGCTTGTACCATCCCAAAGTGTTTCCCTCCCCGGATGCCCGGTTTATTTATTTTTATAAGGAAGATGCCTCACCCGATTACATACCGTTCCGGAAAGAATCGTTTGAAGTAGTTATGTTATCCGGTTTACCCGGTATGGGCAAGGATAAATATATAAAACAGCATTTCGGGCACCTGCCGGAAATCAGCCTGGATGCCATTCGGGAACAACACAAGTTAAAACCAGATGACACTGCTGCAACGGGTTGGGCCGTGCAGCGGGCACGGGAACAAGCCCGGGAATATTTGCGCAAGAAGCAATCTTTTGTCTGGAATGCTACCAATATTACCCGCCAAATGCGCGGGCAATTAATCGATTTGTTCGTTACGTATGGAGCATGGGTAAAATTGGTGTATGTAGAAGTGCCCTATGTTACCTGGAAAAAGCAAAATACCAACCGGGAAAATCCGGTGCCGGAAAAAGTACTCTATCGTTTATTGCATAAGCTGGAAGTACCGCAGCTAACTGAAGCCCACGAGGTAGTTTATGTGGTGGAATAAAGTTTATCCAGAATTCTTAATTATTTAAATTTATAATAATTACTCTGGCTTGGTGAACCTCACCCTAAATCCCTCTCCTAAAAGTGAGGAACTTAAGTTACTACTTAGATAAAGTTTAATTTCAGCAAAAACAGGTACCCTATTATTTTACCAAAATAAAACGCGAATATTTAAGATGGAAGCATTACCGGAATTCCCCTGCTCCTCAAGGAGAAGAAGTTTGAGGATGAGGTGCATCTTTAAAGCTATGTTCTAACCATAAGAGTCTTATTAACCCAAAATAATACCCACTACTTTCTCAACCTCAATAAACTTTAATCGTATAAAAAATAACTTTCAACAATTTTTGAAAGTTTAAAAACTTCATTACTTTTAAGCCATGGAATTACCCGAAGCAAAGCAGAAATTTATCCAAGCCTGGGGCAAGTTGGGCTCCGAGTGGGGTATTAATCGCACCATGGCCCAAGTACACGCTTTGCTTTTAATTTCGCCGGAAGCCCTGACCACCGAAGATATTATGGCCGATTTACAAATATCGCGGGGCAACGCCAACATGACCTTGCGCGACTTAATTGACTGGGGTTTAGTAGAAAAACAGCACCGCCCCGGCGAACGGAAAGAATATTTTTTTGCAGAGAAAGATACCTGGGTAATTGCGCGGCAGGTAGCCAAAGAGCGGAAAAGAAGAGAACTGGACCCGGTAATTAAATTGCTGGACCAACTTAAAGTAGTAGAAGGCAACGAGAACGACCCGGAGTACCAAACTTTTAAAACCACAGTATCGGATATCAGCAACCTGGCTAATAACGTGGATAAAACCTTGCAAACCATGCTGAAAGCCGAAGAGAGTTGGTTCTGGGGCTCTATTTTCAAGATTTTTAAGTAAACCTATTTTTTTATCTAAAACTTTCATTTTTTTCTGAAAATTCAATAACTATGTTTCACTTCTAAATTTTACTCTTATGAACTATGCCATTTTAACCTACGCTGCTTACCTGGTTATCAGTATTGCCCTTACTATTTGGGTGGCCCGAGTACTCTTTAAAAACGGCCGTATTTTCCTCGTCGATATTTTCCACGGCAATACCGATCTGGCCGATTCGGTGAATAAATTACTCGTAGTGGGTTTTTACCTCATAAACATTGGATACATGAGCTTATCTTTAAGAGAAACCAGAATAATAGATAGTTCTCAGGCAGTAATTGAAGTACTCAGCTATAAAATCGGCTATATTATTTTAATCCTGGGGGCCATGCACTTCCTGAACCTGATTATTTTTTATAAACTCCGCCACAAAGCCCAACTTATTGGACCAAACGGCAGCTTGTTTTAATTTATCATACGCGGTTAGCCGGGAGCAGAAAAAGAGCTTATGGGTTTAAATAGATTAAGTTTTCTCCGGTTATTCTTCTGCCAAAATTCCTGCTCTGGTTAACTGCGTATTTCCTCTCTTATATTTTCATCGGTACAATTCTAAATATTATGGCTAAGGTAATTTTAGCCGGAGGCAGTGGCTTCCTCGGGCAAATACTCAGTAACCATTTCCGGGCAAAAGGCGATGAAGTAATTATTCTGACCCGCCACCCCTACCCTGCTAACAACAGTGTTTTAACCGTGGCCTGGGATGCACAAAACCTGGGCAACTGGCTGAGTCACCTTGA
This sequence comes from Adhaeribacter sp., assembly GCF_057359045.1. Classification (NCBI taxonomy): domain Bacteria; kingdom Pseudomonadati; phylum Bacteroidota; class Cytophagia; order Cytophagales; family Hymenobacteraceae; genus Adhaeribacter; species Adhaeribacter sp. Next base: position 5,727 of record NZ_JBMQUD010000136.1, on the reverse strand, counting down.
AAAAAGCGATATTCTTATAAACCTCACCGGCAAAAGCGTAAACTGCCGTTATACCCCGCAGAATAAAAAGGAAATTTTCTCCTCGCGCCTGAACGCCACCCGGGTTTTAGGGCAGGCCCTGCAATTATTGGCGCATCCGCCTAAAATCTGGATAAATGCGGCCTCGGCTACCATTTACCGCCACGCCGAAGACCGGCCGCAGGATGAGTTTACCGGCGAACTGGGCTCTGGCTTTTCGGTAGAAGTCTGCCGGCAATGGGAAGAAACTTTTTTCGCGCAGGAAACGCGCGGCGTGCGCAAAATAGGGTTGCGCCTGGCTATTGTTTTGGGCAAAAATGGCGGGGTAATTCCTTACTTCCGGAACCTGGCTACTTTTGGTTTAGGCGGCAAACAAGGCAATGGCCAGCAATATTTTAGTTGGGTACACGCCGAGGACCTTACCGGTATTATTAATTTTTTAATTGATCGCTCGGAGCTAACCGGCATTTTCAACGTTTCGGCACCTAATCCCATTCCCAACTACGCTTTTATGCGGGTCCTGCGCAAAGTTACCCAAGTTACGTACGGCCTGGATAGCCCAAAATGGCTTTTGGCACTCGGGGCCAGATTCATCGGCACCGAAACAGAACTGATTCTGAAGAGCCGCTGGGTTTTACCTACCCGGTTACTAAATGCGGGTTACGTCTTTAGCGTTCCCACCATTCAGGAAGCCTTGGCGGCGTGTGTATAAATTGGTGCAATGGCTCCTTCGTACATTTTTGCCTATGCCTGAATTAAACCAGTTAAGCTATTGGGTTTAATATAATCCGGCTGTCCGGTAAATTACCAAGGCCGGAGGCCAGGATATAATAATCACCGGCGGGCCGCCGGCGATAGCAGTAGCAGGCCAAACCTAAGCACCATCATTTATAATTAAGCAAATTAACCCCTTCTCAACATGATTTCTAAAAGATTACTCCTAATTGTGGGGCTACCGCTCCTCTTTGCTTTTCTTGTCCGGTTTGTTTTTGGGGTTCATGCCTGGAACGAATTATTCTCGGTTATGACATTAAGCTTTTTGTTTTTACTGCCCTCCGGAATTGGGGCCTTAACCATTTATTATTCTTCTGTAGAGAAAGTCAAAAGTCGCGCTTACCGCCTCTTTATGCCCTGGTGCCCAATTTTTGGTTTCTTCGTTTTAACCTTAATTTTCTCTATCGAAGGTTGGGCTTGCTGGTTAATGGCTTTGCCTTTGTTTATGTTAGGCGCTTCGGTGGGTGGAGTAGTGGCAGGTTATTTTAAACTCCGGAACAACGCGAAAAAAGAAACACTTTCCGTTTCCGTTATCGCCATTCTGCCTTTTTTGTTTTCACCGGCCGAACAAATAATAGCTACGGCACCGGCTACTTACCGGGCCTATACGTACATCGATATTGAGGCACCGAAGGAAGCTATCTGGCAACACGTAACCAATGTAAAAGCCATTAGCCGCCAACAGGATAAAGGCTGGCTCACCCGGTGGTTGGGTTTTCCCAGGCCCATTAAAGCCGAATTAAATTACCAGGGAGCCGGCGCGTACCGCAAAGCTATTTTTGACAAAGGTTTGGTTTTTCACGAACAGGTTACCGCCTATGCCCACGAAAGAAAAATGGAATTTGATATTAAAGCCTACCCCCACGAGATTCCATCTGCCACTATGGATGAGCACGTGGTAATTGGCGGCAATTATTTTGATGTACTAAACGGCACGTACGAGCTGAAACCCCTTTCGGCTACTACGTACCGCCTGCACCTGTACAGCCATTTTAAACTAACAACTTCATTTAATTTTTATGCCCGTTGGTGGGCTAACCTGATTATGCAGGACATTCAGAACAATATTTTACAAATAGTAAAAAAACGGGCCGAAAAGAATAACCAAACTGCTATTATTTACCAATAACTGTATTCTTCGTTAGAACTGCTGCCGTTAAACCAGAATAATCGATACATAATGACTAACGATTTAAGCAAATCGAAAGTGATCTAAATTTGTACTTTACTATTTAGTAAATATTCATAGCATTTACTTTTATGAAATAATAACTATACAGCATCTTGTTAATAAAGCACTTCTAACTTTTATAGGCTTTAAAATATGAGATGCCGCCGGAATATTTTCTTCCAAGTACCGGGTACTTTATTTACCCTGGTATTTCTGTTAACCGCTTTACTATACCTGCACTTTGTCCGGATATGTTATTCCCAGGAAAGTACATCGGCTAAAATAAGCGCGGCTATTCAAACTATTCTGAACCCACGGCAGCATCAGCCGGCAATACCGGAAATAAACTTACCTACTTATGCAGCCCGGCTTCCGGCAGGTTGGGTATCGGAACTCGGCATCTCGCCGAAAGAAGAAGTTTGGGTAGCAACCAGTTCCGGCAACACTTACTATACCAAATCAGTGGAAGAACTATGGCATTGCGGACCATTTAGAAATAAAGAGCCATTTTATTCGGCTTATAGCGGAAATTTCGAAAGAGTAAATTTCTTTTCCGAAGATACTTTAATGATTTCGGGCTCTATTGAGGGAATGTACGATGATAGCAATTATATTTATTGGTCTGGCGACCATGGCAAGAACTGGCGAAAAATAAAAATTGGTGATAGTAACAGGATAGATGCAGCTTATGTAAATAATAAGGGAAAAGCCTGGTTAGGCGGCTCGTCTCAACGTATTTATTATTCTGCCGATTGGGGCCTAACTTGGGAACAAAAGAACATAGTAGCACCTTACCATATTCTGTGGTTTTCTACCATATATTTTGCCGATGACGAACAAACTGGTTTAATAGGTTCTAACGACAATACCATTTTCCGGACCAAAAATAATTGTAAAACCTGGCAGGAACTCCCCACTCCTTTAGCGCAGGGAAAATACAAGACGCTTTCAAAGGAGATCCAACCAGTAATAAAGAAAATAAGATTTTTGGGCAACTATTACCTGGTTAATCAACAGGAGAAAATTTTCTACACCTCCCAGGAAAAAATAAACTGGCAGCCCTTACCCGACGTCATAGATTTTGAAGTTACCACCAAAGGTCTAGTATATTTTGTTCACCGGAATTTAACCGTTTCCCTGGCCAATTCACAATTAACTACCTTATGGCAAACTGCCGAAAAGTTAAGCAACGCTCCCGCTGCCACGGCGGTCCGAAATAACAAACTCTTCGTGTACACTCCTAAAATGATTTATAAAATAGATAAAAGTTCGTTTAAAAGCCCCCCCTTATTAACTACTGAAATTCCGATTGCCGAACCTTACCTACAAGTTAAAATCAAGGGAGCAGAAATCGGCTTTCACCAAAACGATGTATTGCACTTAGATAAAAAGAAAAATCAATGGTATCGCAGCCAAATGCTGCCTTTTGCGGTGGGTAATGCGGTAATCTTTAACGAACAACTAATTATTGCGGATACTGATTTAAAGAATCGCTACACTTTAAACCCGATTAATGACCAAATCGAAAAATACGATTTGCCCTCTTCTCTTTTTAATCTCACCCATAACCGCATAAAATCGTTTTCGATGGAGCAAGGCAGCCAAGGGTGTTTCCATTCTGAAAAGAACCTGAAAAATTATGTGCGAAAAGGAGACATCTTTGTTCTGGACCAAAACACTAAATTAAAAGATGTATTAACGAATATTCCCAGTCAAATTCCGGTACATAGGTTAAATTATTTACTTAACACCGTAATTAAATACCGGAATAATATGTTTAGAGTGGCAGATTTAGAAATAACCCTAAAAGATGTCTCTTCTTTTGTAATCTTAATAAACGAAAAAGAAAAAAAGATTAAAGAGAAAGGAATAGAACTATATACATTCCAAAACTATTATCGTTTCCCCGGCGAAAATAGTGATTTCAATTTTTACCGGCAGGTTGCCCGATCCATTAATCGTATCCCCGATGCAGTGGTCAATAAAATATTTAGCACCGGTTCTGGTAGCTTGGGTACTACTACCAACTGGATTAAACTAACCTTTACTTTTCAGGATGGGCGGGTGTTAACCCTATCTAACTCCGATAGTAACCCAAATTATTTTCATACTCCCTGGAAAATAGATTTTGAAGGACTATTACTTAAGTCTAATTCCGTGGAAATAGGTCGCCAAATAGATGCGCTTACCGGCGGGACCTTTTTTAACCCATATGCTAAAGACAAACAATATGCATTGTTTCAAATAGCTGATTATTTATACCGCGAATCCTTGCAACAATAAGGCACGCTGACGATAGAGGCTGTTTACCGTTTGTAAATTGGATACACCCGCTGCTTCTGCTGCGGAGTCACTAACAAGTTGTCTGGCAGAAGCTTTGAAAATCAGGTAATCTTCCGGCAAAAGAGGGGAAATAAAAGCTCTCCCCTTCCAAGAATAGAAGTATTCCCTTTTCTATGAACAAAATATATTAAATTAATAATATTTAAACTATATTAACAACCAACTTTAAAATTGAATCGCAATGAAATTAAATTCTACCTTCTTATTGTTGGTTCTAGCCCTTTCAGTACTTTTTTCCTGTAAAAAAGAAGAGGAATTACAAGATTTAACTATTCTCAAATTTTCGCCTCAATCTGGCCCTTACGCTTCGCAGGTGACGATTGAGGGTACCGGTTTTAGCCCAAACCCAGCCGAGAACAAGGTAAAATTTAATAATGTAGAGGCCCTGGTGAAAACTTCTACCCCTAACCAATTGGTGGTAGAAGTTCCCAAAGGTGCCGGAACAGGTCCGGTAACCGTTCAGGTAAATGCAAAAACCAGTACGGGTGAAGCTTTTGAATATAAATATACCGCTACAGTCAGCACCTTTGCAGGCAGTGGGGAGGTCGGCCTAAAGGATGGCACCGGCACCAACGCCCAGTTTTTTAGGATGGTTAACATTGCTGTGGATGCTAATGGTAATCTGTATACGGCCGGAGGAACAGCTATTCAGAAGATAACCCCGGCAGCCGTGGTGAGCACCCTGGCCGGAAGCCTTGATTTTGGATTTGCCGACGGAACCGGCAATAAGGCCATTTTTCAGGATACACGAGGCATAACTACGGATCCACAAGGGAATGTTTTTGTGACTGACGTTACAAATGACCGTATTCGGAAAATTACGCCGGCGGGTGTGGTAACCACCATAGCCGGAAGTGGCCGTGGTTTTGAGGATGGTAATGCCAGCTCTGCGCTATTCTTTGTACCGGCGGGTATCGTGCAGGATGCCCAAGGGAATTTATATATATCGGACCGCGGTAACGGACGCATTCGGAAAATAACCCCTACTGGAATGGTAAGTACCTTTGCGGGAAGTGGCAATCCTGTTCCTGGTTATGCAGATGGAGCTGGAAATGTTGCTCAGTTTTTTGGTTTGCATGGAATAGCCATAGATAAACAAGGTAATTTGTATGTAGCTGACGAATATAATAATCGTATCCGGAAGATAACACCGGCAGGGCTGGTGAGCACGTTGGCCGGCGCAAGTTTGAAAGGTTTTGCCGATTCCGACGGCACGAGCCCTGCTCTGTTTAATAACCCGGTAGCCTTGGCAGTAGATGGCCAGGGGAATGTTTATGTAGCGGATTATAGCAATCACAGTATCCGAATGATAACGCCAGTTGGGGTGGTTAGTACTATCGCTGGCAATGGCAAACTTGGGTATAAAGATGGTGCAGGCCACACAGCTCAATTTCATAACCCTTCGGGAATAGCCGTGGATG
>NZ_JBMQUD010000135.1:0-46586 GCF_057359045.1 Adhaeribacter sp. | reverse complement strand
CTTATTACCTGGCCGGCGGTTCTACCGGCAACGTGCTCGCGCAATTGCTAGATAAAGAAGGGCTTACCCATATTCCTATTCCTTCTATTAAATGGACCCGCGAAAATTTTGCCGTAACCGAGCGTGCCACCGATAAGCAATTCCGGTTTGGTATGCCGGGTTCCGAGATTCCCGAAGAAGAATGGAAATACTCTTTAATTAAATTAGAGAAAACAAATCCTAGGCCTGAATTTATTGTGGCCAGTGGCAGTTTACCCCGCGGGGTGCCCAACGATTATTATGCCCGGGTAGCTACCATTGCCAAAAATATGGGCGCTAAATTAATCTTGGATACCTCTGGCGAAGCATTAAAGAAAGCCGCTGGTATTGGCGTGTATCTGCTTAAGCCCAATTCGGGCGAACTGGCTAAATTAGCCGGAAAAGAAGACATGGAAGAGCACGAGCGGGAGCAATTTGCCCAGCAGCTTATACGCGAAGGCATGTGCGAAGTAATGGTGGTGTCGTTGGGCGCGCAAGGAGCCATGCTGGTTACCGCCGACCAGGTAGAATATGTAACCCCGCCGGCCATTAAACCTAAAAGTACCGTTGGTGCCGGCGATAGCATGGTAGCGGGCATGGTGCATACCCTGGCTATGGGTTGGCCATTAGCCGAAGTAATAAAATACGGCGTAGCGGCCGGTACCGCCACTACCATGACACCCGGTTCTGAGCTTTGCGATAAAAAAGATGTAGAAGAAATTTACGATTGGCTGAAACAACAACAAACCGTAACCAGCCGGTAAATACATAATTCACTAACCAGAAAGCCGGATAATTAAATATTATCCGGCTTTCTGGTTTTAAGACCAATGCTTGCAATATTTATACAAAATCGTATTAACCTTATTACCTAATTCTACCTGCTTGGGGTTGTGATCTTGTAAAGAACTATTGGTTAAAAAGTCTTAAGGGTAACTTCAGTATTAGTTTTTTTACCTACTTTACTTTCTAAACAATAGATGCTTTCAGCAGGACAACAGTAGTGTTCTTCTGGTATGGAACAGCATTATTACGAGGCGGTATTATTTCTTATTTACTACAATGCGGGGTTCGCGGGTAAGAATAATTTTTAAATTAAGCCGCACCAAATCGCCCATGTTCTTACAACGCAAAAATTCATCGGATTGGTGGTGCTCGGCCAACTCTTGCTTTAACTGGTCTATTTTTTCGGGCGTAGAAATGGTATCCGTCCGCATAATATCAATTAAATCTTTCAGGCGATAGCGAGCCAGTTTCAGGCGGTGGTACAGCAAGGTGCGCTCTTCGCTTAAATATTGCTGCACCGTTTGGGGGTTCAGGAGCTTAAGTACCAAAGCTACAACGTGGTAGTTATCTTTAAAAAACTGGGGCAAATACATAACTTTTCGGCCTTCGTACGATTGCTGGTCGAAATCAATGGAGCGTACCCGGTACTGTTCGTCTTCAAAATCGGGCGTTACGTCTATTACGTAATTATAAGAGCGCATATCGCCGAGCAGCCGGATAAAACACCGCTCATTAAACTTTACAAACTCTTTCGCAATACGTACCTGGTTAGAGTTGGGCCGGTTCAGGTATTCTTTAATAAATACATCGCCGGGTATGCCGGCAATATGTTCTTCAATCAGGGTTTCGTCGTGCACCAGGTAATTGATCCGACTCGGCGATAAAATATGCTCCAGTTCCAGGCCGTAAATGCGGGAAGCATCGGCCCGTTTTACGTAAAAATAATCGTAATTGTCGTTCAGCAGGTTTTTAATCTGTACCCGGAACGGATTGGTGTTACCAAAAGTACAATAATCTACCCTGGATACTTGTAAGTGCTCCATTACCGAAATATCGCCATCGGTTTTTAGCAAGGCATAAATCATGGTAAGACCCTCGTTCAATTCTTCGCGCTGGTGCTGGTCGTAGAGTACAACCTGCCAGAGCGTGTCTTTGCCTTGTTTGTCGTAATACGGAAAAGACTCGGTGTAGCGCGTTAAATCCTCATAGTGCAGCGGCAGTTTTCGTTCACGATCGTAGGTTATCAGGTACTTGCGTAATCTGGGAATTACCGGGTAAACCAGCTTCTTTTTAGAAATGGTATGCACAACTTATAAAGTTAAATCAAGCTAAATATACTTAGGATTTGCCTGAAAGGGTATTAAATTATAGGTTTTTAGGCGGAGTGAGTATAAAAGGCCGATTAAGCTATTAAGCTGACCGGCCGGGTGAGGAGGAATAATATCGCATGGATTTATTTTTAATTTTGAATTGTAGCTTACCGTTATTCGAACATCTAGGAATTTACCTGTTATCTTAATAGCAGTTACGTATAACATGCCAATGTTGTACTATTATGCGTAACTACTTACGTTTATTAATAAGTTGGCTGGTATAAATTAGTCAAATGAGAACTTCAGCGATAAAAAGAATCCACTTTGGTTTATTGCTAATCCTTATTCTTAATTACTTAATAGCTTTACAATCTGATTATGGTCTAGATTTTAGAATTCAAATTGCTTTTAAGGTATTAGTCTTCATTTCAGGGTGTATTTTATTTATCCTTCCAATGATCAAGCTAAAGACATTTAAATATTATTACTCCTTGTATATAATAACACCTGTTTTAGCTTTACTTTTTTGGTTAATTGATGGATTAATGGGGGCAATAATATTTTCTTTATTACTTTTTATTATTAACCCTTCTGAAACCCTTTTAGAAAATAAGGATTATAAATTAAGAAGTACTTTTAATGGCTTATTAGGACCATGTTGTTCTTATAGTATTTTCCAAAACCGCTTCTTTCTGTTTGAAAAGAAATCTGGTGATTTTCAATTTGGACTTCCACCTTCTGATTTACGCGACCTAAAAATATCTGAAAGTAAGAAAGTGGCCCTAATTACATTTATTAAAGATGACATCATAAAAACTGACTCAACTTTTGTAATAAAATTAAAATAAATTACACCAGCCAACACCAGGTATACCAAACCTTTGCTTCGCTACGGACTTGGCATACCTGCGGCCCGTTGGGTGCAATATATAATTATGAGAATTTTCGAAAGAAGCAGCTTTAAGAAAGATGCTAAGCAATTCATAAAAGAATGGGCGCAACTACTTTCAACTGGCAAGTTTCAAGAAGCACTAGATTTGCTGGACCAACCACCCATTGAGGAAAGCGACTTCTTCTGGACAAAGGAAAATCTTAAAGAAGTTTTCTTGGACTATGGAGGCTCTGGAAGAATGCCTGTGATAAACGACCCATTGCTGATGGGCAAAGAAGGCGACTCTTTCGACTTTTACAAGTATAATGATGGAAGCGGTTGGGCAGTAGAATACGACCTTCCATTAGATGGAGAAAAAGGAGATTTAACAGCTCAGTTTTCTTTCAAGAAATCTTCTGGAGATTTGTATTCAATCAATTTAGAAGACCTCCATGTAATGTGAATAATTACTACACCCAACCACGTGTAAACGGCAGCTTCGGCCGACGGCCTCGTCGTCGTTTACACAAGTACGTTATAGCCAATTTTAGAAATATGAGTAATATATATATTCAAAAAGAAATTCGCCATGCCAAGGAGCTTTTCTCAATTAATGAAAGTTTAAAAAATTGGAATTTTAAGTTAGTTGAAGGCGAAGGATTCTTTCAATATATGGAAAAATATAGCCATATAAAACTAAAAATGTATAAGTCTACCGGAGAAGATGCCAATTCAAATAAAATAATATCTAACTTAGACGACAAGCTGTTTCCAGAATCTTATTATAAAATACCTGTAAAACTCGCATTTGAATTTTTTATTCCGTATTTAGAAGCGCTAAGGGGTGAAGATATAAATTTAACAGTGGAAATAACTGATGGAAGTTATCATGAAGTCGATTCTCAACCTAGACATTATATGATTGCTACAATTTATGCTATTATAAACTGTTTTGACAAAGAATTTAACAAGTTAAAACCCTTTCAAGAAGAAGCAATTCTAAGATGTAAAAAACATGCTGAAGAATTGTAAATCATCTGGATAAAATATAAACTGGCTATAACACAAGCTAAAAAGCCTTAAAACGCTTTTTAGCCGCGGAACGTTAGGGGTATAAGTAAAAAATGAAGAAATATCTTTCAGTACTGTTCATCTTTACTTCGCTCTTTGCTTACGGACAGCAAAAAAACGACAATAAACAAAGCGTCATTTACAGGGATATAGAAAAACAAAACCTAGAAGTATTTCTCGACAGCATCAAAATCACTCTTCTTAGCGATACTGTTAAGTTTTCTAGGATTGACCTGATACACTCCGCAGGTATAATCCGAAATAAAATAATGAATTCTCCTCTGTTTGTAGTGAATGGCAAATTCTCCTATAAAACCGATATTGTAGAAGGAGAGGAAGTGGCCGAGTTTGTCGGAGAGATACTTAATGCGAGCAAAGTGAAGAGCATCACAGTTGTTCAGCCCAAATACTCTCAGGCGCTTTATGGCAGCCTGGGAACAGGAGGCGCGATTCTGATCACCTTAAAGAAAAAAGCAAATTTTGACCCAAAGGTAGCCGGACTTACTCTTACCGCCAATAACAACTTTGACCAGAGAAAACCAAGAGAAATTACCGTAAGACACTAAATAATTACTGCCCCTAACATTGGTAACTGCACACGCTGTATACTTTGCATCTGCTAAACATTGGCGATTATTGTAATGAATAATACCTCAAACTTCAACTATCCGGTACAAAAATTAACAACTGATTGAAAATAGTATGAGAAAAATAATTGCAGCTATTAATATGACACTTGACGGAATTTACGACCATACAGCAGGCATTCCAGATGAAGAAATACATCAACACTATACAGAATTATTAGGTGAAGGAGGCGCAATCCTATACGGCAGAACAACGTATCAGCTGATGGAATTTTGGCGAACACTGCTAGAAAATCCTTCCGAAGAAAAATCAATGAATGACTTTGCTATGGCTATAAATATAATTCCCAAAATTGTTTTTTCTAACACGCTGAAAAATGTGGAATGGGAAAGCGCAACAATAGCAAAGCATAGTTTAAAAGAAGAAGTTCTAGCGCGCAAGCAGCAATCAGGTAAAGACATTTTAGTTGGCAGCCGAAGTTTAATTATACAGCTAATGAAACTTAATTTAATTGATGAATACCAACTTTGTATTTATCCAGTTGTTGCCGGAAGCGGTTTGCCATTATTTGAAAACATAAACGACAGGACTATTCTTAAACTTGCAAAGACAAAAATCTTTAATGGTGGCGCAATAATTCTTTACTATGAGCCCAAAAAATAAACAGGAAAAACTAACCAACCGCTTAACAAGGCATATACAAAACCAATGCTCCGCTGAGAGCTTTGCATATACTAAACGTTAGCCCCAACAAGAACCATGAAACCAGTGGAGAAAATAATCAATAAAGGCAATTGGTTCATAGTAGAGATCATCGAAAGAATTGAGCCTTTGGGTTCGGACAAGTTAAAGCCTCTCCGAAGATGTACTATTTGGGGCAATTACCATCTGATAAAAGCAAATTCGCCAGCAGAAGCTTACGACAAAGCAGAAAACCTGGGAGCTAACTACAACTTTACCTTCAAAAATGACCAAGGAGTAGAAATGGAGAATTCCTTTGTAGGCATCGGCGACTTTCTCCCACTTTACGAGGATTTAGAAGACGGGGCAGAAATACTTTAGACGGACTATGGACTATGGTCAGATTAGCGCAAAACGCACTGACAAATTTATAAAGCCAAAAGAAAAATGGCTTGATGCTGCAAGCAAAGTGAAAAAGATAGAATAAACTGAAAAGGGAGAATTACTTTGGCTCCAAAGGGATTTCTATTGTTGATAGAATCTATCGCTCCTTTGTATAAATTAATATTATTCCGCTCTTTGTTCTTGCCACAGGCAATTTAAGGCTTTGTTTTCCCTCTTAAGCACAAGCCATCGGGGGGCAATAAAATATTATTACTAATTGGATATTTCGATGCTGACAATGCAGGTAACATTTACCAGTTTGTTTGTATAGTAACCTGTTTGGTTACACGGGGTAGGGCCAATATCTGCCTTGGCGGTTTTATACCCGATAATTACCTGTTGGCCCACCTGCACTTCAAAATTATCTATTTTATAGATGGGGTCGCCGGCAGCATTAGTGGTGGTACTTACGTTTAAAGGTACCAATTTTTGGTTGTTTTCCAGTACCAGCAGCAGGCCGCAACTCGGTACCAACTGTACTGTGGCCGCAACATCGCAGTTCTCCCCGGGTAAAACGGCATCTTCTTTTTGCGTACAGGCCGGAAAAGTAAATATTCCCAGGAGGCAAAATATTAAAAGATAAAGGTGTTTTTTCATGGGTAAACCTGGTTTAGGATGAGCAGATACTTTACATATAAGAGTAAACTAAGCTTTAATTGGTTGCTTTGATAAATAAATATTTTCTGAGGTTATTACAATAATCGCTCCAGCTACTTGATTCTTCAGCGTTTGCCGGCTACATATGGGCCTGCCTGAATTTAGATAAACGTTAAAAAAAGCTAAGAACGGCAATATTGGCCTTTAAATAAAGAGGTTAAGTGCCAGTACGCCCAGCAAACCCATTACCGATACCACGGTTTCCATAATCGACCAGGTGGCAATGGTATCGGGTATGCTGAGGTTGAAATATTCTTTAAATACCCAAAAGCCCGGGTCGTTTACGTGCGAAAACATGAGGCTGCCGGCGCCTGTAGCCAAAACCATTAGTTCGGGGCTGGCGCCGGTAGAAGAAATTACGGGCAGTACAATGCCGGCCGTGGTAATAGCGGCTACTGTAGCCGAGCCCAAACATACCCGCAATAGCGCCGCAATGGCCCAGGACAGAAACAACGGCGATAACTGCATGTCGCTCACCAAAGCCGTAATGTAATCGCCCACGCCACTATCTACCAAAACCTGCTTTAACGCGCCGCCGCCGCCAATAATGAGTAATATCATGGCAATGCTACCAATGGAGCTGGTTACAATCGCCATAATATCGTCCATTTTCATGCCCCGGTTTAAGCCCAGGGTAAATACCGCCAGCAACACCGATAAGAGCAACGCAATGGCCGGGTCGCCGATAAAGTCAAAGCCTTTGCGCAGGGCCGAGGTTTCGGGGAGCATTAAACTGGCAATGGTAGCAACGGCCATTAACAGCACCGGGAACAAGGCAGTAAAGACACTATTGGCATAGCCTGGCATTTCGGCCTCGGTAAAAACTTTGGGCGCGGCCAGGCCCGGCGGGGGCGATGCTTTGTATTTTTTAGTAAAACGGCTCAGGAAAGGGCCCGCTACCAGAATAGCCGGAATAGAAACAATAATGCCATACACCAGCGTAAGGCCCACATCGGCTTTATACAATACTGCAATGGCCGTAGGGCCAGGATGCGGGGGCAAGTAGCCGTGGGTTACCGATAAGGCTGCGGCCATGGGCAAACCAACGTAAAGCAGGGGCAGGCCCGTAGAGGCCGCAATGCTAAAAACCAAAGGAATTAGCAGCACAAAGCCGGCGTTGTAAAACATGGGCAAACCCACCAAAAAACCCGTAAGCACCACCGCCCACTGGATATGTTTGGTGCCAAACGACCGGATTAAGCTATAGGTAATGCGTTGGGCAGCGCCACTCGCCGATATTAAATTACCCAACATGGCCCCAAAGCCCAAAATCAGCGCCAGCGACCCTAAGGTGCTGCCTACCCCATTCTGAACCGAGGTTAAGGCTTCTTTGGCGGTCATGCCTTCGGCTAAACCCAAACCCAAAGAGACTAAAATTAAGGCAATAAAAGCATTTAGCCGGAAGGCAATCATGAGTACCAGCAACATGAGCACGGCCGCAGCCACGAGGAGTAGAGGCATAATAGTAATTATTTGGTGGTGGTAGATAGGCCCCCGTTCAGGACCCGGTTTAAACGTATACTGAGTAAAAGTTATAGCCCGGGAAACCGGAAACAACTATTACCTTAAAAATTATTTTAATATCCGGCCTAGCCCAAAAGTGCCAACTTATTTATTGCTGCAAAGTGCTTATGGCTGCCATTTGGTCTTTTAATAACGGATAGAGTTTTTCAAATATAGAAAAGATCTGCATATAGCGGGCATTTTGGGCCGCATTGGGTAAATATTCTTTTTGCCCCGGGCTGGTAGCGGGTACGGTAAAACCTGGTTGGGTAGCTTGCAGGCCCAATAACGCGGCTCCCCAGGCCGAGCTTTCTATGGTTTGCGAAATTTCTACTTTGGTATTAAATATGTCGGCCAGCATTTGCACCCAAAAACCCGACCGGGCAAAACCACCGCTGGCATAAATAACCCCAATGGGGCCGGTGGTTTGGGCAAGTGCCTGGGCTACCTGGTAAATGCTGAAAATAATACCTTCGTAAACGGCTCTTACCAAGTGCGCCCGGTTATGCGCTAAACTAAGACCAAAAAAAGAGCCCCGGGCCTGGGCATCCCAGATAGGGGCGCGTTCGCCGAGTAAGTAAGGCAGAAAAAGTAAGCCTTGCGCCCCGGCCGGAACCGTAGCAGCTTCCGCACTCATAATGTTGTAAATACTGGCCCCGGAGCGTTGGGCCATGGCTTTCTCGGTTAAGAAGAAATTATCGCGGAACCAGCGTAAAATAACGGCTCCGTTGTTTATAGGGCCGCCTACTACGTATTGGCCTTCGGTTAAAATATAATTAAACAAGCGGCTCTGGGCATCGTGGGCGGGTTGGGGCACCGTAATTCTAATGGCACCACTGGTACCAATAGTTAAGGCGGCCTCGCCGGGTTTGGTTGCGCCCGAACCTAAGTTAGCCAAACAGCCATCGCTGGCCCCAATAATAAACGGTACTGGTTGGGTTAAACCCAGTTCGCGGGCGTAGGTGGGGTTAATATTAGTGGCTTGATGTAGCGGACTTACCGGTTCCGAAAGTTGTTTGGGGGTTATACCGGCGGCCTGTAAAGCCGGCAGGTACCAGGTCCGGGAATAGATATTGAACAAACCCGTGGCCGAGGCAATAGAATAATCTACCTGGTAAGTGCCAAAGAATTTAAACCAAACATATTCTTTTATCGAAATAAATTTATAGGCGGTCTGGTGCAAACGGGTGTTATTTTGCTGCAACCAGGCCAGTTTGCACAACGGCGACATGGGGTGCACCGGGGTGCCGGTGTGCTGGTAAATATCCTGTCCGGCAGGAGTGGCGCGTAGGGCATCGGCCAGGGCCTGGCTGCGGTTATCGGCCCAAATAATAAGGTTGTTCATGGGTTTACCTTGCGCATCTACGGCAAGTAAGCTGTGCATGGCACTGCTAAAACTAATGCCCAGTAACATTTGGCCGTTCAGGCTTTGCAGGGCTTTGTGTAAGGTGTGCTGCACCGCCGTAAAAATTTCGTCGGGGTTTTGCTCGCTGTAAGTCGGGTGCGGCTGTTGGGTTGCATACTCCTGGTAATGGGCCGATAAAACGCTTCCTTTTAAATCGAAAACTACGGTTTTGGTACTGGTGGTGCCTATATCTACGCCAATAATTACCTGCATATAAAATTAGCTGTTCGGGTTCTGTAGCGGGAAATTACAGAATAATCAGCGATTAAGCAGAAATAATCTGGTAAAAGCCGGCACGTGTCGGCGTGGCAACCTAGTGCATTTTAAAACCGAGTTCGAAAAAGAGTAAACCAAATTTATCTTTCTGGCTGGCTGCCAAATCGTTTTTAAACCGGTTAAGTAAACCTTGTTCGTACCTAACGGTGAATAATTTGTTTTTCGATTTTAAAACCAGTTCTAGGGGTAGAGTAGGCATAAAAGGTTTATAACTACGGTTACGCACCATCATTACTTTTGAATCGTTTATTTCCGGAGTACGGGAAAAAGAAATTAATAAAATTTGTCCGCCCAGGCCGGTACCTACCGATAGCCGCTTGCCCAAAGCATACTGCAGGGTGGCCGTTGCGCCCAAAGTAATATCGCCACTGGCTCCCTGAAAATAAAGTAAGTCCCGACCTTGGTCATCAACAAAATAAAAAGGTTCATTCCAATAATTCTGTTTAGATAAGTTGGCCTGCCCTTTTAGGCTGAGTTTGTTAGAGATAGGCTTTAAACCGGCCATACCAATACCCAAGCCGCCAATTAATATTTTAGGGCTGGTTTCTTTATCGTACCATAAAATGGGGTAAGTGCCTTTACTGGGCGTATTTACTGGTAAATACAGGTTGGTATTAATGGTAATATAATATTCTTTTTCGGTAGCCTGACCAAACGAACCAAAAGTTAACAGAAACAAGAAAAGCAGAATAGGGTAAATCTTTTTATTCATAGTTTCAGGAGGGTTTGGTTAAAAACGGCATTCTTGGTTTTTAGAATTACCTGGTATTTGCCCTTGGGTTGGCCTTCTAACCGAATTGAAAAATGCTGGTTCTGTTGGTCGGTTTTTTCCAGCAGCAGTTTGCCTTTGGCATCAAATACCTGGAGTAAATATTCCTGGCTATTCAGGTTTCTAACGCCAACGGTGGCCATATTAGAAGCGGGGTTAGGATAAACAACCAAAAAGGAGTTTTGCGGAGGAAGTTCTGGTTTGTGGTTACAGCCGGTTAAAAAGCATAACCCGGTCAGTAACCCGAATAATATTTTTTTCATCGGCCTTAACTTAGCGCTTAGGTAAATAATTTCCTAATTTTTAAGCCGGATGTAGGTAACCTGGTACCAGAATTATCGGTGATCTGTCCGGTACATCCGTCCTTTTATACCAGCTAGTAAAAAGAACACTCCAGAAGGTTAACCCCGGCAGGTTTTTAAAACTGCCGGGGTTATGCGGTTTTATTTAATTTTCGTTTTGATATGGAAACCTCTAAATACTATTGGGTATTGGTAGAAACCCAACGCAAGTGCCGCTGGTCTGGTAATTACGTAGCAGTTGTTTTTTACTAAATTAAAATAAGGTAATTAGTTAAACGGCCCGCACGAGGGTGCGCTCTACTTCGTGTTTAAAGTGCCGGCCAATGGGCAATTCTTTACCGTTAATATCAATATGGGTGGGCGAGTAAGAGTCTATTTTATTCAGGGCCACAATAAACGACCGGTGAATGCGCAGGAAATGATCTTCGGGCAACATTTCTTCGAGCGAGGTGATGGTTTGTTTAGAAATAATTTGTTTCGTGGCGGTAAAAATGCGCACATAATCTTTCAGGCTTTCAATATAATGAATATCATCGACCATTACTTTTACCATTTTGCGATCTACCCGGAAATACAAAAAACGGTCGGAAGTGGTGGTGTGCGTAGGTACTGCAGGTAAAGCGGGCGCAGTTGGGCCATCGGGACGGTAAACTTTTTGTACAGCCCTTAAAAAACGCTCCAGCGAAATAGGTTTTAATAAATAATCTACTACATCTAAATCGTAGCCATCTAAAGCGTACTCCCGGTAAGCCGTGGTAAATATTATTTTGGGTGGGTTGCGCAGGGTTTTTACAAAATCGGTACCCAATAATTGGGGCATTTTTATATCCAGAAAAATTAAATCTACGGCTTGTTTCTGTAAAATTTCCAGCGCGGCAATGGCATTGTGGCACTGGCCTACTATCTCCAGCATGGGCACCGCCGCAATATGGGCCCGCAATACCGTTAGGGCAGGCGGTTCATCGTCAATTAAAAGGCATCGTATTTTCATGGTGTCAGGCGCTGAGTACGGTAGTGGGTTCCCAAGCCAAAGGCGCGGGCGCGATGGGGTTAGTTGCCGGCGCGGCCGTATCTAAATCCAAGGTTAAGGTTACCATGTAAGTTTCGGCTTCCTGAATGGTTTTAAACTTGCAGCGCTGCGGATAAATTAATTCCAGGCGTTTTTTTACGTTTTCGAGGCCAATGCCGTGGGCCGCTATGCCCCGTTGCGTTAAAAGCAAAGGCTCGGCGGGCAACGCGTTTATTAATTTAAACTTAAGCTGGTTTTCCTGAATGGTTAAATCTAAACTAATCCAGGCCTGATCCAGGTGTTCGCTGGCGCCATGTTTAAAACTGTTTTCCAGGAAGGGCAGGAGCAGCAATGGCGCAATTAATTTACCATCGGGGTTACCCGTAATATTCACGGCCAAATCCAGCCGGTCGCCGTAACGGAGTTTCTCCAGTTGTATATAATCCTGAATCAGTTTAATTTCTTTGGCCAAAGGTACCAGGGGTACATTGCATTCGTACAGCATATAGCGCAGCAAGCCGGCCAGTTTTAACACTACTTCCGGGGCCTGGCCCGATTGGGTAAGTGTAAGCGAATACAAATTATTAAGGGTATTAAATAAAAAGTGAGGGTGCACCTGGGCTTTTAGCAATTGCAGTTCGGCCCGTAATTTTTCGCGTTCCAATTCCTGGGCCTGTTGGTTTTTTAAATACCAGTATTTGCTCAGCTTTATAATACCGGCAAAACCTGCCACCGACAAACCTCCCCGTAAGCCCGCCATAATACCCAGATAAAAAGTACTGGCCGGATAAGGCAAGCCTAAATGCAACCGGAAAGGTACCACTACCAATTCGGTAATAATATGCGAAATAATGGCTTCGAGCAGGATAGCCCCAATCAGGAGCCACAAAAATTGAAGATATTTTTCTTTAAATAAATAGCGGGGTATGAGCAGGTACATAATAATATAGCTCAGTACAATGTGCCCGGGCAAATAAGCCAACGCTTCTAAAAACGAAATTTTAAATGATTTCAGGTATACAAAAGAACCATAGGAGGGGGCACTGGTAGGTCGGGCACCATAAATAACCGTAAAGAAAACCACGCAAACCGACCAAAACAGCAAGTGGCGGCTGAGCCGGTAGCGCGTTTGGTTAGAGAACAGAAAGTGATAACGTAGCTGCGATGCCATACCCGGTAAATTGAAGCCTTTATATGCCTGTAAGATACTAAAGCAGAGCTACCTATAGCAATAAAATAAGGAAAATATAGACAAACAGCAGGTTTTCGCCGCCGAACGTCAGATTTGGCCGGTAAAGGTGGTTGGGCGGTGCTGTAAGGCTGAATAGCAGGGCTTACCCGTCCAACAGCGAATAAGCCGGCAAAGCGGTTTTGAGTGGTTTATATTTAGTTAAAAATGACTTAAAGAATAAACCTATGAAAAATTTTATCTTAAAATCGGCCTGCTTGGTTTTGCTGTGTGGTGTAGGGCTGGTTACGCCCAGTGTAGCGCAGAACTTAAATTCCGGTAAGAATTACTGGGTAGTAGAAACCAATCTAAAACACCGCGATTTTTCGGTAGTGCGCTTTTACAATGCCGCCGACGAATTAATTTATGAAGAAAGACTAAACGGCGTTTATTTAAATATTGCGCGGCCCAAACACGTAAAACGATTAAACCTGGCGTTGCAGCGGGTAACCGAAGAACCTTTAATAGCCGCTTACAAAGAAGTTGCGAACCAAAAAGTACTCGTAGCCAGTTTGTACCGAAAGTAGTTATAAGTACTGGTGGTTTCCTGTTGAAGCATAAAACCTTTCTGGAGTTAAAAGTTTATATCTTGCCACGCAGACAAAATGTTTGCTTGATTATTTTAGGTTTTTTATTCTACACTCATGTGTGGTGCTTTGCCCTACTACTGAAGCATTACTGCGGTATACATCCCTTTCCCAACACCATATTGTTTTAGCATTTATTTAAGTAGAGATTTGCTTTATCTTCGGCAAATGCGGGAGAATAAAAGCAAATCTTTTTACTTTATAACCTACCGCTTGTTGTTACTAAATAGCTGCTCTTTTAGAGCCGTTTGAATAACCATCTACGCTGAGAATAAGGACACAAGCATCTGCCGGTATTGTGGCTTGCGCTCTGCATGTATGGCCGATAAGGCTTTTTAAATCAATTAGCAGGTATTTTTTAATACACCAATAAACCATTCGCCCCCCAAATCAGGTTATTCGCCCTATTAATATTTCCATTCATACCAGACAGTTTTTTTTCTCTTAGTCAGTAGCTCATATTTGTATCAACAGCGGGTTACAACAGGCGGCTAAAGTAAAATAAAGGCTACTGGCAACGGCTTACAAGGGGGCTGTAGCTTATTAGAAAAGGCTAGTTTGGTAACTCCGCTGCAACCTGATTTAAAAACATATTAATCAAAACCTTAACCAAAAAAGCTATGAAAAAGATAATCTTCACCCTCGCCATTTTAATGCAAACTGTATTTGTTTTTGCTTTTACTGGTCCGCAACAAGTTGCCCAGGCCAAAGTAGATAATGTTAAAATGTACCGGCAGGCCGGCACCTCTACCGAAGTATTAAAGGCATTACAAAGCACCGACGATGTGGTGGTTTTACGCAAGCACAACGCCGACTGGACCATTGTAACGGTAAACGGCCAGGTAGGCTACGTTTTAACTTCTGAAATCGCCCCTAAAAAAAATATCCGCCAGGTAGCAATTGCCAAAGCCGAGCGCAACGAGCGTAAACTTGGTTTATAACCTGCATACATTGTTTGTAAGAAGAGGGAATATGAAAATATTCCCTTTTTTGTGCCCGTTCTCCTAAGCTTTTTTACAACAAATTATACCTATTAGTAAAACCGCTCGACCCTGACCAGCCGGGTTTATACTACCAACAGGTAGTTTTGAGCATTTCTATCGCAGCAATTCTTAGGCTTACATATTTTTGTAAGCCTAAGAATTCCTGCTGATGCCGGTGGACATGGGGCGACTGGCAAAAGAGAGAATGGTAAATATTTAAAATGGGTTTGCTCCTTACCCGAAGGTTTTAGATATTACTGCCGGAATAAAAAGATAATTTAAATGGAAGAAATTCGCTGGGGCATAATTGGGTGCGGTGATGTAACTGAAGTTAAAAGCGGACCGGCTTTTGCAAAAGTGCCGCATTCTAAATTAGTAGCCGTAATGCGGCGAGATGCCGCCAAAGCCGAAGATTATGCCCGGCGTCATCAGGTACCCCGTTGGTACGCCGATGCCGATGCCCTGATAAACGACTCGGAAGTGAATGCGGTTTACATTGCCACCCCGCCCGGATCGCACCAGGAGTATACCTTAAAAGTAGCGGCTGCCGGCAAACCCGTATACGTCGAAAAACCCATGGCGCTCAATTATACGCAGTGCCAGCAAATGATACAGGCTTGCGAAAGTGCGCAAGTACCATTATTTGTAGCGTATTACCGGCGGGCGCAACCTATCTTTAATAAAATAAAAGAATTAATTACTTCGGGGGCCATTGGCGAAGTCCGTTTTATCAATATCAGGTTGTACCAGCCCTTACCCCAAAACCTGGACCCCGCCCAGTTGCCCTGGCGGCTGCAGCCGGAACAGGCCGGCGGCGGATTGTTTTTCGATTTGGCTTCGCATCAGCTAGATTTAGCCGATTATTTTCTAGGCCCGATTGCCGAAGTACAGGGCATGGCCGCTAACCAGGTTAAATTGTACAACGTGGAAGATGTGGTAGCAGCTAATTTTAAATTTGCCTCCGGCGTGCAGGGTAGCGGGCTTTGGTGCTTTAATGCAGCCGAAAGTGCCCGCACCGATAGTACTGAAATTGTAGGCAGCACCGGACGTATTCAGTTTAGTACATTTGGCTACGATGTAATAACCCTGGAAAATGCTGCCGGTAAACAAGAGTTTAAAATACCTTATCCTCAGCATGTACAGCAACCTTTAATTCAGGAGATAGTAAATGATTTACTAGGCCAGGGTACCAGTTCCAGCACGGGAATATCGGCAGCCCGCACGGCTTGGGTGATGGATAAAATAGTAGGCCGTTAAATGCCTTTTATAAAAAATTAACCCGATGAGCGAAGAACAAAATGCTAAATATGCCCGGCCAGTACCCCTGGACCCGGCTTTTTACAGTTATGCCACCGGTAAACCGTTTGATAGCTGTGTTACCTGTAATACTTATTTGCTTACCCCTGGTACGCAGTACATGATCGAAAAATCGATAATCCGGTACCCCGATGCCGGTGTAACCGATGTGGCTTTTGAGTACGCCATGTGCCTGCCTTGTGCCGAAAAAATGCGCCAGAGTTTATCAACCGATTCGTTAGCCCGCCTGGAAAATTATTTCTCTGCTCACGCCAATTTTGCGGGCCGCCAGAAATTAATAGAAGAACAAAATACATCGGCCCAGGATTATATTGCTACTTGCCTGCTTACCGCTACGCCCCTCACTGAAGAAACCGAGTACCAGGTAATTGCCCATTGCGACGGCACCCATATGCTTTTGGGCGTAACGCCCTACATGATCAGTGGCAAAGCCGCCGACCAGCTATCCGAACTTTTATCGGCCCAAACCAAAGAAGTACTCGACGATTTTATTGACACCCATTTTGGCTTGCCGCCCGAACTGAAAGCCTTGGTAATGGAACGGAATGTGCTTTTCCTGTAAAATATTAAAGTAAAGTGTAAGACTTAAAAGGGGGCTTATTATTTCTTATGAACCGAGCGCATGCGTACCAAGTAACCGTTAAATGGACCGGTAATAAAGGGCAAGGAACTTTAAATTATAACGCTTACGACCGGAGCCATACCATTGTGGTAAAGAATAAATCGGATATTCTGGGCTCTTCAGATCCTGCGTTCAAAGGCAACCCTAATCAACACAACCCCGAAGAATTATTCGTCTCGTCTTTATCGGCTTGCCACATGCTATGGTACCTGCATTTATGCGCCGAAGCCGGCGTAATCGTAACTAATTATGAAGACCAGGCTACCGGCACCATGCTCGAAACAGCGCAAGGGGGGCATTTTACCGAGGTAACCTTAAACCCCGTAGTTACAGTTACCGATAGCCGCATGTTGCCAGAAGCCGAGGCCTTGCACAAAATAGCCAATGCCCGTTGTTTTATTGCCAATTCCGTTAATTTCCCGGTTAAGCACAACCCAACCTGTATAGTAGCTGGCAAATAATTTTTGTTTTTTTCTTAACGAATGTACTGCCCAAGTTGCGGTAATAAACGTGATGCACGGAATATTTTTTCTGTAGTGGTAATACTTATACTGCTATTAAATCGATAGTGCGCTTAATCCAGTGCTCTCGCCAGCGTCCCGCAGGTGGGGCTTTCTACCGGCCTCTGGCCGCTATGGTTCTTAAAAAATAATCAGTGGGCAAGTGTATAGCGGCCAGAGGCTGGGAAAATAAGACCCGGGCTAGGCGTGCCCGCGCCATATACCATCTGGTGCTTATTCTCTTTAAGCGCAGAACGGATGTAATTATGGTATTAATTATTAAATTAGGTACGTTTACTATAATCAACCACCAATTAGAAGAGCGTCATTTCCAAAGAAGCTTTTGCTTAGAAAGTAACAAGTAAAATTAAATATCTGTTTTGCCTGTTTTACCCTTTCTTCAAGAGTTTTTAGCTGGTGTTTAAAATAAAATAGCCGGAATATTTTAAAAATCGACCATTGGCCCCCAATTATTACGGGGTAGTAGTTGGTTTGTCTTTGTCCAGGCGTTTATCAATAATAAAATAATAAATAATCAGACTAAGCGCGCCCAGCATTACGCCCAAGGGCACCCCAATGGCGTACCGGAAAGGTATTAAATCGCCCAGAGTCATGCCCAGTACTACCGAAAATATTACCATGCCGTACTTGAGGTTAACGCGCCGGGGCTTAAAAGTATTTGGGTCCTGCCCGCTTTGGATAAGGGCCAGCCGCTCGCGGGTACGGGCGGTAAAATAAAGGTAAAAAATACCAAAGATGGTTCCGAAAAATAGCAGGGCCAGAACCAGGATTACAAAAGTGTTTAGTACAGGCATAATTTCTAAAGTTTAAAGGTTTCAGCCGCTTTGACGCACCCACCTCTGGCGCTGGTTACATAATTTCTTTAAAAAATTAACTTATTTAGTTGTAACCACTTATTTATCAGCGGCGTCAAATCAGGCAAATGGCTATACTTCCCGAAAACGAGCTTATCCGGCAAATTATGAACGGCAACACCGCCGCTTTTTCGGTGCTGGTAAACCGTTACCAAAATATGGCTTTTAGTATTGCCCTTAAAGTAACCCAAAACCGCGAAGCCGCCGAAGAAGTAGCGCAGGATGCCTTTATGAAAGCCTACCGCAGCCTGGCTGGGTTTAAACACGAAGCTAAATTCTCGACGTGGCTTTACCGGATTGTATATACCACCGCCATTTCGCGGGTGCGCCGGCAACAATTAGCCACCCAGCCTTTTGACGCGGACGATGATTTGGGCGTTTGTAATATTGCCGACACCCAGGACCAGGTAAGGCAATTAGTGGCTACCGACCGGCAGGTGTACGTGGCAGCGGCGCTGGCTACTTTGCCGCCTACGGAGCAATTGCTGGTAAATTTATTTTATGAGCATGAACATCCTGTAGCCGAAATTGCCCAGATAACCGGCTTAACCAGTACCAATATTAAAGTAAAACTTCTCCGGGCCCGGCAAAAGCTATATACCGCTCTTAGCCAAAGCCTGAAAAACGAGATAACAGAATTATTATGAAGGAGCCGGAAAAAATATTACCCGATTATTTCCTAAAAGAACTATTAACCGAAAATACTACGCCTGGCCCTGCCGCCAATTTTACCGCCAAGGTAATGCAAGCAGTTGAGGCCGAAGCAGTCCAGCAAGCAGTCTTGGCGGAGCCCTTGATTTCGCGGCGGGTATGGCAACGGTTGGGAATGGCAATGGGACTGCTATTGTTGTTGCCGTTTATTTTCGGAATATTTATCCGCCAGGGTTGGACCGAATGGATGCAAGCCGTAACTGCTTTTACCTTACCAGAGAAGATACAAACGCTTAAACCGGCCTACTCTCCCCTAATAAGCTACCTTACCCAATTTGCCCTGATAGCTGCTAGCTGTTTAATCTTGTTTATATTGGATAAGCTCTACCGGCGTTATACGGCCAAATAATATTATCTTCTTAATTAGCGCCCTACGATTAAAGTCCAAAATATAAACCAACCGGTTATTAACTGCTTTAATAAATAACTTAGCCCAAATTAAAATCAGCCGCCAGAAATTCCTGTTATGAAAAATCCGGAGGCCGATACGGATTTCAAATATTAAAAAATTACGGCTTAGGGGTAGTGGGTACAAACACGGTGTATTGCACCGGGCCGGTGTATTGGTTTTGCGGGAAAGTATAAAATTGCACCTGATTAGTACTCGCATTCAGCGTAAAGCCAGGATCATCGGTAAGTTCCAGCCATTGCCCCGCAACGTTTTTTACCGGATAATAAAGCGTTTTTTCTTTGCCCAGTTCTAGCCGCACGTAATTTGCCGGAGGTACATTCCGGTCCAGTTTTAGCCGCCACTTGCCGTTGGCCTGTTCCAGACCTTGTACTTGCCCCGAATGGGCTTGCCCGGAGTGGTATTGCCAACCCGCCGATGATATTACGGTAAAACCAGTATCGGTTAATTTAATGCGATCTTCGGTTTTTTTGCCGTTGAGGGTATAACGCACCACTAATTCGTCGGCTACGGTTTGGACCGATTCAATCCAGGGTTGTTGCCGGAAGGGCTCGTGTACGGCCATAAAGGTAGAGGCCCGGCCAGAGCTGCGCTGCATAATGCCGGTGCGCATAAAATTATCTAATTTGTTTTCGTCTTCGGCCGCTAACCTGACCGATGGCGACCGGAAACGATAAGCCTGCGTACCGGCTTGGGATAAAATATGCGAGCGTAAACCGGTGCTGTCGTAGCGCCAGGTGGCGGTCCAAAGTTTTGCGGCCGGCCCGGATTTTACCTCGCGCAAATAAGCATATGCATGAAACTGTTTGCCGGTATTGTCGGTGTCGTACTGGTTTTTGGCCAAAGCTTTGCCTCCCCACGCTGGCACCAGCGATGCCAAAGACTGGTTTAAGGGAATACTGGTTTCCAGTTGGCCTTCCTGTTCGCACATACCGTGCAAAAACCAATCGTGGTCCTGGCCTCCTTCTACCTCAAACCGGTCAATTACGTAATCTCGCCCGGGTGCCGCATGTACCATTATTAAACGCCGGCGGTATTTTTGGGCCACCGCATAGGCCGGCGATGCATCTACATCAATGGCTTTTACGTGGCTATCGGTATCGTCGTAAAATTGTAAGTGGCCGGTAACCGGTTTTTCGTGGGTGCCGGCATCTTGCCCTACTTGGTCAATGACCACTGTATTATGCGATGCCGTGTGGATGGTCCAGCCACGGTATTTGGTGTGGGTATAACCAATATCAGAAAGTATTTCCTGACCAGCCCCGTACAAAATAATGGAGCCATTATCATAATGTGCATGCCCGTAATTGCCGCTCCAGTTTACGTTAAGCATTATTTGGTTTGCGCCGGTGCCGGTACCCAGGGCTGCGTTGCCCAAAACCGGCCACAACCGCGAAACCGTTGCATTTGTTTTCTGGCCCCGGCCATGCCACCAGGTATCGTTAAGGGGTATTTTACGGCCATTGGGTAATACAGCTTCACGGCTTACGTTTAAGGCTTTCTCGTACAGCGGCATTTCTGCGGCTAAATTTAATTTGGCCGAGTTGGTGTTATCTCCGGTGGCCGGAACGGTATAGCCATCTAAAGCCGTAGCAACAGATTTCAGGCCATTAATGGTCATGTCGTGATAAGAGGTAGAGCCTTCTTTCCACCAGCCATCGGCAAAAAAACCACGCGAAAAAAATTCCCGGAAACGCTTTAAACCCTCTTGTACCATAAGCGGATCTTCTAAAATGCGGCCCATCTGAATCATGCTTCTGTACATACCCGGCGACATATTGGTATAAATTTCGGGGTTAGCGGCGGTTACATCATAGCCCAGGCGCAGCAGGTCGCGGGTAATCAGTAAATCGGTATTTTTACCAATCAGCTTATTTAGGCGTTTCCAATCGTAGCCGGTATTTAATACATCGTAAACTTTGGCCAGCGTAACCGGAATATCATTATAGCCCCACCAGTTCCATTTGGCACCGCGGTAAGGCTGCATACCGGCATAAGGCCATTTTTGGTTAGCCGGGTAAAATTTTACTTTGGCGTGCGGGTAACTAAACCGGATGGCATAATCCGGAAAAACCTGAGCAAAGCGCCCGGTAATGGCGGCCGCCCGGTCGGCGTAAGCTTTATCCTGGGTAACGAGCCAAACAGTAGCCATTTGGTCGGCCATGTTTTGTATCCAGCTCCAGCGGTCGTACCAGGCTTTGGGTTCAAAGTAAAATTGCCGGCCTTCGGCATTTTCGTGGTACCGGTAAACCTGGCGTTTGCCACTGGGAGCTATAATTACATGCTCGCGGTTGTTCGGGAATTTTTCGTTCGGAAATTCCATCTGGCAATAATTACAGCGTACTTTATCGCCTATGCCGTATTGCCAACTTAAAACATTCATCTCCTGGGCCCCGCCATTGCAATTGGGGCACCCAACATAAAAAATACCCGAAGCTTCTGGTACCAGCTTTATCACGTCGGGCAAAGACATTTGTTTTAAAGGTTCTACCGCTTTTTTAAGCCGGATAATATTAGTAGTATCGGGGGGGTAAACCGGGTGTTGGTGCCCAGATACTGTTTTGGTTATTTTTTTAGGCTGGGCATTAACCAAGGTTATAAAGGCGAGAAGGATTGCCAAAAGCATGGTGGCTCTGGGTAGGTTTAGTACAAAAACAGATTGCATTAAATTTAGTTAGTTTAGCTGGCAAAAAAGCAATTGTTATTAATGCGATTGAAGGTAGGTTATCTTGGCCAAATAGCCAAATATTAGGGGGTGTTGTTAAAAATCTACTCCCTGGAATTGTTTTTAAAACCTGGTGAAACTGTTTAGCAATCAGAATGGTTATACTACTCCTAAAGTTTAAGTTAAGCTTAAAATAAGAACAACTACTAAACGCAATATTTAGCCTGTAACCGCACCCGTATTGGGGCTAGCGAAAGAATTAATTTATTTCCGGCGTAGTAACTAGAATATTAAATAATTTAGTAATATTTGAGGTTGTAAGAAGCTGCAATAAGGCTGGAAGGTTCTTATTAAAGTTGCTGGAGAACGGAAAATTAGAGAAAATGATTAGTGAACAAAGCTTCTACCAAGTATTTGAAGTATCGCCGGTACCTACGGTTATATTAACCGGTAACTATCCCTATATAGATATAGCCGAAGCTAACCAGGCTTACGCTTCCTTAACTGGTCGTGCAAAAGAAGAACTAATAGGCAGCACTTTCTTGCGTAATACTTCTTATCCCAGTATGCAAATGGAAGAACGCGGTTTTCGGGATGTGCAGGAGTCTATCGAAAAAGTAATGCGGGATAAAGTAACCGTTAAAACGCCCGTACAAAAATTCTCTAAGCCTATACCAGGTACCCATGATTTCCAAACCCTGTATCTCGAAGCCGTTAATACGCCCGTATTTACCGAAAATAAAGAAATTAAATATATTATCCGGTGCTTACAAGATGTAACCGAAGCCATTGTTACCCAGCAGAAAGAAAGGAGCAAAGATGCGCTTTTAAGAGAATCGCAAAAAGCCGGCAGAATTGGCAGTTGGGAAATTTATAATAACAGCAAGGTTCGCTGGTCGGATGTGCAATACGATATTTTTGAATTAAAAACAGGCCAGGAACTTACCGTTACCGATGGTAATAGATTTTTAAAAGGAGAAAAAGACCGGCAAATATTTTGGGGGGTTTATGACAAAGCCGTTGAAACTGGCGAATATTTTGATGTAGAACTGGAGGTAATAACGGCCAAAGGCAATGAGCGCTGGGTTCGTATTGCCGGTAAAGGCGAAATAAAAGAAGGTAAATTTGAGCGGGTGTATGGCGTTACCCGGGATATTACCGACCTTAAAAGAATAGAGCAAGAACTTATTGATTCCAGAAACCGGCTCGAAGATCTTATCCAGACGGTAGAAGGCGTAGTATGGGAAGCTAATTACGAAACCTTTAATTTAACATTTGTTAGCGACCAGGTAACCAGGATGCTGGGTTATACTGCTGAGGAATGTTTAAGCGAACCCGGATTTTGGACTAATCGGCTTCATCCGGACGACAGAGAAACAGTGCTGGCGTACAGTTTAGAAAAAATAGAAGCCGACGAAAATTATACTATTGATTATCGTATCCGAAAGAAAGATGGCACTTACGCCTGGACCAAAGTATCGGCCTCGGTAATTAGCGAACACGGTAACCCTAAATGGTTACGGGGCTTAATGCTCGATATTACCCCCTCAAAACGATTGCAGCAACTGGAACATCTGGAGAAAAAGGTACTGGAATTAAACGCCAATCCCACCGAACCCATTGAAAAGGTGTTGCAGGTTTACCTGCAGGGAATTGAAGCTATTTTCCCGGAAATGCACTGCGCCATTATGCGGGCTAAAAATAACCGGTTGTTTAACTGGGTAGCCGGCTCGTTATCCCCAACTTACCAGACTACCATTGATAACCTCCCGATTACCGCAAAATCAGGCTCCTGTGGTACGGCCGCTCATCTAAAAGAAAAAGTTATTGTGAGCGATATTGCCGCCAGCCCTTTATGGGAAACTTATAAAGCACCGGCATTAGAAAATAATTTGCGCGCATGCTGGTCTTACCCCATTATTGATTCGGCGGGCAAAGTAAAGGCTACTTTGGGTATGTATTACAATACCGTAAAAGCACCTACCCCCGAAGAGTTAAAGGTAATAGAAAGAACCGCCACCCTGCTAAAAATAATTATTGAACACCGCGAAAATGTGGAGTTGTTGGAAGATACCAACTTTTTAATGAAACAAAGCCAGGAACTGGCCCATTTTGGCAGTGTGCAATTTGATGTAGAGACACAGGAGTTAACCTGGTCCGACGAACTGTTTGCCATCTTTGGGTTAGATAAAAATAATGTAAAACCTACCAGCGATATTTACCTGCAGGCCATTCACCCCGACGACCGGGCGCAGGTAGAGCAGCATGTAGAAAACATGCTGCAAGCTGAGCAAGATTATATTTTTGAAGAAAGAATTATCAGGCCCAACGGCGAAGTAAGATATTTAAAAACCTGGGGACGGGTAAAAGCAAACGAGAAAGGGGATGTTGTTAAGGTAATTGCCGCTTACATGGATATTACCGACCACAAAAATACCGAAGCAGAATTAATTGCCAGCGAAGCCAGGCTAAGGAGCATTGTCGATTCTCAGACCAATTATGTTATCCGGACGGATTTGTATGGGAATTATACTTTTATGAATAAAAAGTATAAACAAGATTTTGGTTTATCTCTAGTCGAAAGTCTGCAGCACACCAATTCTATCTTTTCGGTAGTACCTGCTCAGCACGACGAGATGAGAAAAGTTATTGCCAATGCCATTGCTAACCCCAATGAAATTTTCCAGATAGAACTGGATAAATTTACCAGCACCGGTAACATCAAATCATCTTACTGGCACTTTATCTGTTTAACCAACAACAAAGGTGAGCCTTCCGAATTTCAGTGCATTGGCATTGACATTACCGACCGGAAGCGGGCTGAAGAAGAGCGGCAAATACAAGCCCTGCAACTGGCCGAATCGGAAAAAAGATACAGCGATTTGTTTCATTTAAGTCCGCAGCCCATGTGGGTTTACGACCTGGATACGCTCCGTTTTTTAGATGTAAATATGGCTGCTATTGTGCAATATGGCTACACCCGCGAAGAATTTTTAGCGATGACCATAAAAGACATTCGCCCGCCCGAAGAAGTAGACAAACTGCTCGAGGCAACCAATCTCAGCCAGAAAATATTTAATCGCATTGGGCAGGGCATTTATACCCATCGCCAGAAAAACGGAGAAATTATTCACGTTGAAATCCGGAGCCGGCACATTCCGGTTAAAGGCGAAAGAGCCCGTTTGGTACTGGCCACCAATATTACCGAGCGCCTAAAATATTTTAAAGCCCTGGAGAGCCAGAACGAGAAACTGCGCGAAATTGCCTGGATACAATCGCATGTGGTAAGAGCGCCGGTAGCCCGCATTATGGGATTAATTAACCTGATAAAAAATTACTCCGATCCTGATCTGGACCAGGAACAGGTGCTCCGGTATATTTTAGATTCGGCCTACGAGTTAGATGATGTTATACGGGATATTGTACGCAAAGCAGAACAAGTGCAACTGGATAATTAAAATAATTGATTTTAACTTAGTAGGGAAGTTATACTGGTAAAGCCGCTGGTAAATGTTTTGCCTGTTCTAACATTTACCGGCGGCTGTTTTGTCCAGAAATCAAACTGGTTTTATATGCAGCTTCTGCGTACCTTTAGCCAGTCTATTTCTATCTGCCCAAAAGCTATGAATCTGTTATTCAGCTACCTGAAACAATACCGGCTGCTTGTTTTTCTGGCTTTGCTGCTGGCCACCATTAACCAGGTGTTTTCGTTACTCGACCCACTTATTTTGCGCAAAATAATCGACGATTACGCCACGGCTGCCGTTACGCAAAAGCTGCAAATTTCTACTAATGAGTTTTTTAAAGGTGCCGGCACTTTAATATTATTAGCTATGGGCGTGGCCATGGTATCGCGTATTGCCAAGGCTTTCCAGGATTATTACGTAAACGTAATTACCCAGCGCCTGGGGGCGCAAATTTATTCCGATGGCCTGCGTCACTCCCTCGATTTGCCTTACTCGGTTTTTGAAGACCAGCGTAGCGGCGAAACGTTGGGTATTTTGCAAAAAGTACGCACCGATGTAGAAAAGCTGATCTCTAACTTTATTAACGTATTATTTACTTCGCTCATAGGGATTATTTTTGTGGTGGTGTACGCCGTAAATGTGTATTGGCTGATTGCGCCTGTTTACTTTTCGGCGGTGCCCATTCTGGGTATTTTGAGTTCAGTGCTGAGTAAAAAAATAAAGGTAATTCAGAAAACCATTGTGGCCGAAACCACCGCGCTGGCCGGTGCCACCACCGAGTCGTTGCGCAACATTGAGTTGGTAAAAAGTTTGGGGCTGGCCCAGCAAGAAACCACGCGCCTGAACAACACCACCGATAAAATATTAAAACTTGAGTTAAAAAAAGTGCGATACATCCGCAGCCTGAGTTTTATCCAAGGCACCTGCGTAAACTTTTTGCGCAACGTGATTTTGCTGCTGATGCTGTACCTGGTGTTTACCAACCGCATTACCGTTGGCGACTTTATCTCCATGTTTATTTACTCGTTCTTTATTTTTGGGCCGCTGCAGGAGTTAGGTAATATTATTAATATTTATCGCGAAACGCAGGTATCGCTGGAAAACTTCCAGAAGATACTAAACACGCCCAAAGAAGCCAAACCTGCGCAGCCCGTTCCCTTAAATATTATCCAGACGCTGGCGTTTGAGCAGGTTACTTTTAAACACCAAACTGCCGCCAGTAAAGCCCTCGAAAGTATTTCTTTTAATACGCAACTCGGCGAAACCATTGCTTTTGTGGGGCCATCAGGTTCGGGTAAAACCACTTTGGTAAAACTGCTGGTAGGCTTGTACAAACCCGAAAGCGGCCAGATTTTGTACAACGGTATTCCGGGCGAGCGCCTAAACCTGGATAACCTGCGCGAACAAATTGGTTTTGTAACCCAGGATACGCAATTATTTGCCGGTACCATACGCGAGAACTTGTTATTTGTAGCGCCCCAGGCCACCGATGCCGATTGTTTAGAAGCTCTCCGGAAAGCGGCTTGCCATTCGTTGCTGGCCCGCGCCGACAAAGGTTTAGATACGGTAATTGGCGAAGGCGGCGTTAAAGTGTCGGGTGGCGAAAAGCAACGATTATCTATTGCGCGGGCACTGCTGCGTAATCCCACTTTACTCGTTTTTGATGAGGCTACTTCAGCGCTGGATTCTTTAACCGAAGAAGAAATAAGTAAAACCGTGCGCGATGTGTCGTCGAGCCAGAACCATATTACTATTTTAATTGCCCACCGCCTTTCTACGGTGCTGCACGCCGACCGTATTTACGTGCTGGAACGCGGCCGGATTGCTGAGGCCGGTAAACACTTAGATTTACTCGCGCAAAAAGGGTTGTATTATGCCATGTGGCGGCAGCAAATTGGTGAGCGGCCCGCGGCCAAAGAAAAGCCCGGCGCACCGGCGGTACTAAATTAATTTTAATTACAACAGTTAAAAAATATAAAATTAAGACACAAAACCCACTACTCCATCAGGCTGTTAAGAAACTCTTTAATTGTTGTCTGACGGTCCGGGGCTGGGCGTAGTGGCGGCAGCACAGCAATAACATTAATACAAAGCACCATAATTCCAATTTAGCAATTTCTCACCCAGTATTACGCTAAGCCCTTATTATGTGCATACCTTTTTGTTTGTGTTAGCTTGAAGATTATTTTATATTTGTGTTATGAGAATGACTGTAATGCTATAATATTCCTTCCTGGCTTAGTTCCTAAGCAGCGCACTACTAATTTCAACTAGTGCCTTCTCTATTATTGCCCATTGTTGTTACTATTTATTTAACCTAGCCTCGTTGCCCAACAAAGGTTGGTTTTGCTGCGTGGTTTAAAAACTGGAATATTATGGCAGATATATTAAGTAAAATAGATCTAGATCAGTTTATTGTCAACGGTTTCATTCGCATCGATAATGCTTTTTCTTTGCAAATGGCTGAAGAAGTTTTAAA
The DNA here is from genome assembly GCF_057359045.1 of Adhaeribacter sp. Lineage (NCBI taxonomy): Bacteria > Pseudomonadati > Bacteroidota > Cytophagia > Cytophagales > Hymenobacteraceae > Adhaeribacter > Adhaeribacter sp. Next base: position 19,050 of record NZ_JBMQUD010000135.1, on the reverse strand, counting down.
TATTTTATGGAGAGATATTCCCTTCCAAAGGTCAAATCCAGATTCCTGGACTGAACCAGTAATTCGCTTGGGAATGTACACCCAAGCCCCTTTTATAGATTCTGTGAATACGCCAAAGCTGCACGCCGCTTTTAATCAGTTGGTAGGAGCAGGTAAGTGGATACCTTGTAGAAGTGTGGGAACATTTCCGGTTAGATTCCCCTCTGGAAAACAACCCACCGACACCGGGAAACACGTAGATGCCAGTTTCCCAGGCGATGACCCCGCTAATTATTTTGAGTGGCGGGTCAATGTCAAATCTAAAGGCAGGGCCTTGCTGATGTTGGTTTTATATTCAGATGTTAGTGAAAAAGATGCCCCTACCATTATTTACAAACAATCGCACCTCGACGTGGCGAAACTTTTGTATAAAGAAGGTGATTCAGGCCTTTCCTTTATGGAGCTGGCAAGTAAGTTAAATGAACTTCCTGTGCGGGAAGAAGTGTATGCGACTGGTAAGGCCGGCACTGTTTACTTGTGCCATCCTTTTCTAGTACATGCGGCCCAGACTCACAAAGGCACTACGCCTAAGTTTATGGCTCAACCACCTTTATTGCTTTGGGGTGAATTAACTACTGCAAATTCAGAAGTAGGTTACACTCCCGTGGAAGAGGCTATTCGTTTAGCGTTGGAGTAATCGGAAAATGTTTGAAGGAAAGAGGTTGTCGGTTTGGCAGCCTCTTTTTTTAGGTTGCGTGTAGCGGTAAAGGTATTTATGCAGTGGTGTATTCTTGTCCCTGCCTCTTCTTCGATCCAACTTTAATAAGATTCCAAAGGTTCAACAACTCCCTGTTCAACTCATTCTCAGTTTTATTGATATAGTCGTACAATTCAGTTAAGGGTATTGGAGTCCAGTACATAGAAAATATGGAAGGCTTTTATTGTTTAACCTAACATTAAAGTGTTTATCAAGTTGTGACATTTGAAAAACGTCCGTTTCAATTAACCACAAAAGCAAAATAGTGATTCATATTTGAATGCTTAACGTTCCATCATAATTTTATAAAAACACTGTTGTGTGCTGTTCTTCGTCCTACGAGTTTAAATCTTTTTCCAAGTCTTCAAGTTCAGCTAATTGTATTTTCAGCTTGCTAATTCCTATTTCAACTATTTGTTTCGCTCTGCTTTTGTTGTTCATCACTGCGTCTGCAAAATTTGCAGCGTCAATATAAATATCCGAACACTTATCAAATAACTCCAAATAGCTGTCATATAAACGCTCAATGTCTTTTAACTCGAATTGCTCAAATAGCGTCGGGTCGTTTGACATCTGTAGCACATAAGAAAATTGTAGACTTAAAGCAGAATTATAGTTTATTTCATTGAGGTAATTTACATAATCAATTAAGGCTTTGTCTGCGTCGTTCTTTTTGTAAGTCGCTTCTATGAAGCTATTCAATTCCTCATTTCGAGCCATGAGGTTATTTATACAATCTTTAACTGTCATGTTTGTTTTAGTATTCCGTTTTGTCCATCGTGTGTCTCTTATTTGAATACCATTCTTTCTTGCGTCATAAGCGAACTGTCAAAATAGAATAGCACACAACGTTTAGTATATGCAAAGCCCGTAGCGGAGCAAGGGTTTTGTATATGCAGTGTTATACAGCGTCATTTTTTACCTAATTGGTTTTCTATTGCTTTTTCAATTTGAAGGTTCTTCCCAACAATAGGCTCCCCATTTTTAAATTCATATTCTAAACCAATCTTATAGTAGGTAACAATTCCTTGAGGATTTACAATAATATGTTTTGGAAATGATTCTCCAAAAATGGATGCAAGTCCTTTATCATATGTCTGTTTGTATTTAAAGTCCCTTTTTGTGAGAAATCTTTCAAGTTTTTCCTTTTCGTCCCAGGCCATTGCTAAAAAAACCACATCAGTTCTGGACTTATACTTTTCAACTATTTTATTTAAGGCAGGCATTTCTGCAATGCAAGGCCCACAAGTAATAGACCACCAGTTTATAATAAGATATTTTCCTTTTAGATCATTTAAAGATAGATTTCCGCCATTTAAAGTTTTTGCTTCAAAAAAGGGCATTGGTTGATTTTGATGGATTAGCCCCTCCATTTGCATTGATGCAATTTTGCTCGTTCCATTTGGATTCAGCCACATGTAAAAGACTTCATCAGTTATTGGATTATGTTGAAGCTGCAACGAAAGCCTCTTAGTTGAATTGTCTACTTTAAGATCCAATTGTTTAGTCAGAATTTTAGACGATTCATTTCTATCAAGGCTAAAAGTTGTAAAGTCAAATCGTTTTTTATATAAAATAATAGCATAATAATCTTGTTGATCATTCAACATGAAGGAACCCATTATTACTCTAATAGAATCTGTACCTGTATTTAATGAAGTATATTGAAGGTGGGTAGGTTTATTTTGTTCTATAAAGAAGGAGGCTTCAGGTGGATACCCATTAATAAGCTTACTGGATAAATAATCGACACTCAAGGTTTGAGCATTAATTGTAAGTGTAAAGATAATCCCTATTAAAAATAAAAAGAATTGTTTCATTTAATCCTAAACTTTGATGCTGTATAACTACGATATAAACACCATTATTACAATAATTTCTTTTGGTTAAGCTCGAGCCGAGAAAGGATGCTGTATAACGGAACGGGTATTGCCGAAGGCGGGGATTTTTGCACGAAAGTCTAATCGAAGAACAGAAATTGAACCTTGTACTGAAGTCCAGCCGAAGCTATTTGGCCCCGCTTTCGGCAATACCTTGTTAGCGGTTCAGGTTTTATTTGATTATTTCAAATCAACTTCATTCTCAACAAAGGATAATTTCTGCCTTGGTCGTCTTTGTCGGTTCTTTCATATACTTCAAATCCGAACTTTTGATAGAACCTTAGCGCTTTAATATTCTGCTCATTTACGTCAAGTTTTTCCGCTTTTAGTTCTTTTACAGCAAAATTTAATAATTTCTGCCCATGTCCTTGTCCAAAATATTTTGGGTCTAAAAAGAGCATTTCAACTTTTCTGTCCAAAACTCCAATAAAACCTAATACCAAGTCTTCATTTGTCAAGCAAAACACTTGAAAGTCATAGAAATTTATGTTGCTTACCAATTCCTTAATCTCTTTAAAATCAGTTGAGGTCAAAAAGTCGTGTGTGTTAAGAACTGACTTCTCCCAAATTGCCAAAATCTGTTGTCGATATATGTTACTATATGGAGCTATCTTGAAATTGTCGGTCTGCATAGTCTTGTTTCAGTTTCTAATGTAGCTTTTGCCGTAACTTGACCGCTAACTTTTATGTATACGTAATAATTACGTTTATATCACCTATCTTTATACGTTGCTTTGTGTGCATAATACGCTGATAATTATTTTGTTACATATTTATTTAGAAGTTGTTTCAACTTAGCCAGTTACGTATATAAATTTGGGTTATGCTCTGTTAGAACCAATAGAAGCAAATTGCTCTTCGTATTTTAACAAAATAATCTGGCTGCCTAAATCTTAAAATTTACTTCAGGAAAACGGTTTTCTTTGTTTTAGCTGATTCTTTGGCTGCTTCCAGAATTTCTACGGCAGTAACATTCATGGGCAATTCGTACAAGTCGTTTTTATCGAGCTGTAACCGGCCTTTTACCACGGCCGCCAGCAAAGAGAATGGGTCGGTATAAGGGGCGGGGCGGGGCGTAAGCTTTAAAGTTTCTTCTGGCGCTTTGCCCGTTAGCCGTTGCCTAACCGTGGTGGCATCTACGGCTACGGCGTAGCCTTTGGTGCCGTAAACTTCCATATCCTTACGGGCAAAAGTCCAGTTCCAGGATCCCTGAATAATGCATTGCGTTTGGGGATATTGCAGAATGAGCGTGGCTTCGTCGTCTACGCGGGTATAAATATCGGGTTTGTTCTGGTGCACCACGGCGGTAACCGAAAGTGGTTTTTGACCTTTTAATAGCCAGGTCATCAGGTTGGCGCCGTAGCAACCAAAATCTACCAGCGCACCGGCACCGTTTTTCTGCGGGTCGGTTAAGATGGCCAGGAACTCTTTGCTCACGCCAATTTCTTTGGGACCCTGGTGGCCATCGTTTACCATTACTTTCCGGATTTCGCCCAGCTTGCCTTCCTGCAGCAAATTATTTACGTGCTGGTTACTGGCGTACCACGAGGTCTCGAAATTGGTGAGCACCCGGATGTTGTTTTTGGCGGCTAACGCTTGCATTTCTTTTGCATCGGCTAAGGTAGTAGCCAAAGGTTTTTCTACCATTACGTGGATTTTGCGCGGCGCACAAGCCCTTACCACTGTTATATGCTCACTAATGGCCCCAAACGCCGATACGGCTTCCGGTTTAACCTGGTCGAGCATTTTATTTAAATCGGTAAAAAACAGTTTGGGATCCAGCTTAAATTGTTGGGCATATTTATCGGCCAGGACCTTATCTGGTTCGTAAATCCCGACTAAAAGTACATCTTGCTTATCTGGGCGGTTAAATATCCAGTTTACGTGGCCGTGGCTTAGTCCGGCCAGGGCAAGCCTAAGCGGTGCCTGGGCAAAAGTTTGGCTAAATACCATTATAACACCAATAAGCGAGAGCCAAAATGCTTTCATATATCTTCTAATTTAAACCCAAGTTTTACTTCGGCCATCTTGGTTGCCTGCGCATGTTGCGCGCATTATATTTTTAGAATGATGATGAATCTAAAATGGATAAAGCATAACCTGAACCCAATTTCTAATTCATTATTTCTAATTTTTAATTTGATGAAAGGCTAAGTTAAACCCGATAAAGCGTGGTCGGCTTTTATATCTGTCCCGTTCCAGACTTTCTTGGCGGTCCAGTCCTGGGCGGGTGCCGCCCAGAAAGAATCGGTAGCCGGTAAGCCCAGGGGCAATAAACCGGTGCTGCACAAGTAAAGACTACCCGTAGAAATATACGTTTCGCCGATGCTGGGTTGGTGGCCGCTAAAACCAATGGTAAGCCAGTTGTTTTTATCGAAAGTATTCGGCGCAGCCATGGTTCGTTTAATTACGGCGCTTAAGGCACTTCTTACCTGGGTCGGTGCCAATTCTTCGGGTAATTTTTGCATCTGGGCCATTTGGGCCAGTAACTGAAAAGCTCCGAACCGGTAAGCCAGCGAGCGACCAATGGGCGGGAAAGTGCCCTCCGGCGATATAAGTCTTTCCTGGATAACGGCATACCTTTGCGCACGCTTTAAGGCTGTTTGGTAAGCATTTTGCTGATTTTTTTGAATTTCGCTTACGGTTTTTAATACTTCCAGCAGCATGGGGTGAATAACGTAGCTATTGTAGTAATCAAAATGAAATTCGGGGCCATCGCCGTAAACACCATCGCCTTTGTACCAGTTCTGGTGCGATTTAATGGCATAATCTACCCGCATGCCGTCCCATTGCTCGCCTAATTTTAGCAGTGCCATTTCTACCATTGCACTAAACAATAGCCAGTTGTTATAGCCCGGCGTAATTACCCGCGAGGCCTGCAAAGCTTTTACTAAATGCTGTTTGGTGTTGCTTTCTATATTGCCCAGGAACTGCTTGGGAGCCCGCAGCAAAGCGTGGCTCAGGAAAGCGGCATCTACTACCGGCTGCCCCCCCGATTTAAAATTCATGTAATCCGGGGAGTTGGGGTCTACGGCCGCCGCCAGCGATAAGTGCGCCAGATCTAAATATTTAGCCCGGAGTTTGCCTTCGGTGGTATCGTCTTTACCCAGTTCCAGCCAGGGCGCCATGCCGGCCATTAACCGGCCAAAAGCCTCTAAATACGTGTAATTGCGGCGGTCTTTCTCGCGGCCGGCTACCGACTCTACGGGCATGTTCTTTTTTAACTCGCCCCGGCTAAGGTTGCTGAGAACCGGGTCGGCTATTTTAGTTAAAGTATCTACCCAAAGCTGACGGTCATTTACCTTTTTAGCGGGAGTAGGGTGGGCTAAAGTAAAACCAGGAGCCAAAGCTCCGGCTACTCCTAAATAAGAAGCCTGGCGAAAGAAATCTCGGCGAAACATGAAAAGTTAATTGGTGGATAATGTTTTTTCTAAAGTAAAGATTTTTACCTTACCCATGCAACTTAAAATATTCCGGCTACGGAACGGAAAAGTTAACCAGCCTCTCTGCGGGGCGATGAATAATTAACCAAATAAATTTCTGTTTAAGGATTTGATTGCCGACCAAAGCCTTGCCTTAAGTTAAAGTTGCCGAAATATAACGGAATATTTTACCTGAATTTCAGCCAAAATATTCCGTTAAAAGAACAGCGCAACCGTAATTATTTTAATTCTTGGGTAGCGATTTATTCAGTTTAAAAAATAACCGCGAAATAGGAATGAGCATAATGCCCGAAATGGCAAAAGCCACAAACGATACTTTCAGGTTAAAGGCGTGGGCCAGGTACCCAATCATGGGCGGGCCCAATAACATACCCACAATACCAAAAGTAGCAATTAACGATATGGCAATGCCAGGCGAATATTGGGGCGAAGCGCCAGCCAAGGTGTAGGTCATAGGAATAATGGCGGCCGTACCAAAACCCACCAGCGAAAAGCCAACCATAGCGGGCCAAAAGCTGGGGAAAAGAATAGCCAGCATAATTCCGGAAAATATAAGCAAAGCACTTAAAACGTAGGTAGTGGGCATACCCAGTTTATCAATAATCCAATCCGAAACAAACCGGGAAAAGGCCATAAACGACATAAAAACCAGGTAGCCGGCTGTAAAAACATCTTCTTTTAATACCTCCTGAAAATAAATGCCGCTCCAATCGAACATACCGCCTTCGCAGATTGCTGCAAAAAACACGAGCAAACCCAGGTATAAAATATAGGCATCGGGTTTGTTTAAAGCCAGTTTATTTCCGGAAGTTGCTTTGTCGTTGCGTAATAAAAAGCGGTAGGCTGCCAAAGTTATCAGAATAGCCATTAAAGAAACCGATACCAGATGGGGTATAATGGGCACACCCATAGAAATTAATAATGTGGTAAATCCTACGCCCATAATGCCGCCGGTGCTCCAAAGCCCGTGAAACGACCCATTAATTTTTTTATCGAATTGCTTTTGCAGGGTAATAGCTTGGGTGTTTACGGCAATATTAAACATCCGCATACTCAGCGAATACAAACAAAGGGTAACCACCAGGGCAAAAGTAGAAGTAGCCAGCGCAATAAATGAAAGGCAGATAGCACCAATTACAAACCCAATCATTAAGGGTATGCGGGTTTCTAACTTGCTTACCAACCAACCCGACAGCGGCAAACCCACAAAAGAACTGATGGGCATGGCCAGCAGCACGGTACCTAATTCGGCTTCGTTCAGGCCCAAAGTTGCTTTAATGGTCGGGATGCGGGAAGCCCAGCTAGAAAAAGTAAATCCCGAGATAAAGAAAAATATACTTAATGAAACCCGCTGTTTCGTTAATAAATCCATTTTTGTAAGAAAGGAGCCCCGCAGACTCACCGAATTTTCTACCCGCATTATCCACTTCGTTTTTAAGGTATCTCCTAGTACTCCCGAATCACCATTATAGTTGGTGGCTAAAGTAAATTTTTAAGCAGAAGCAACCATGGCATAAGATACAATAGCTATTCTGTTGGGCAAAGGTAGTCTTTCGCAAGCTTTTGTTTAAGTAGTAAGTAATAAGTTTTAAGTGATAAGTATAGGTAATATTAATGGACAGGGTAAAAAGAGGGGTGATGTGATTCTGTCGTTTTATTTAAAAGATTTATTTAGAAAGGAGCAAAACCTACTGAAGATTTGGGGCTCAGCAAGTAATGGGCGGTGATAATACCACCAATTCCAAACTAGAGCTGGCGCAAGTTTAGCGAAGCGTAAGTTGTGCCTATTGATAAAGGCCGGTTTTTAACTGGCCGGAAGTTGCAAACTTTCTTTTATAAACTCTCGCGAGCAGAAGTGAATTATTCTTAAATATTCCTTAGTCTGACGGCAATGGTGTTGTTACCGCCCGTTGGTTATTGGGCTTACCTATTGGCTGCTTTTAAATGGATAGTATTTTACTTTTTGCCAGGGGCCGCCCTTATATTCCCACAAACTCAAACCTAGGCCTTGGGCGGTAAAAGGCTTAAAGTTAGGGGTTAGTTCGGTAAAAAGCATCTGGGCAACTTCGGGCGTTACTTTGTTTTGCACGGTTATGTGGGGCCTTAAGCGTTGCTGGTCTTGCGGGGTAAGCCATTCCTGCCAATTGCCCTGCAGAAACCGATGCAGTTGTATTAAGGCAGCGCTTTCCAGGCGGTAAGCCACGCCGCGGCCCAGTTTCATCAGGTTAATTACCTCTAATGATATAACCGGCTGGTTAAGAGTTATGGCATCCAGAAGCCCAGTTATTGCCGGAATATTGGGTAAATGGTGAAATAGTGTTAGATGTGCATCGAGGTAATTAATGGCGGGCGGGAAATACTTTTTCCTTAAAGCATTAAAAAACGTAAAGCTCGGTTCGTCGAGTTGCAACGTCAGAATAAGGGGCGGGTTTTCGGCCATACGGAAGTATACGGGGTATTGGTATAAATGAGGTTGATTGTTTAATGCAGCCGCATTTATGCTTTGCCTTAACCTGTATTTTTTCTCTGCTTACCCGATGCCCAAAATATTGCTCTGAATATTTAGATAAGGCGTTTAAAATATTGGGTAATGTGGCGCTTGCCGCAGGATTTATTACGGCCTTTTAATTAATAGTTCCTGCGGCAAGCGCTAATATTCTAGTAGCTGATTTTAACTGCCGTGCGTCATCCGGAACCAATCGAAAGTAGCATTGGCGTTGGCCGGGCCTTTGGCGGTTAAGCCAATGCGGATACCGCGGTCCCAGGGCGGCAGGTAGGCGGCATCTAAGGCTTGGTCGTTGTTTAAGGAGCGCCAGTTTTGGCCGTCGGGGCTCCAGGAAAACAGCATTTTATCGCCAGCTTGCGTTACCAACCGGAAATAAATAAAATCAGTAGCTGGCGCAGCCGCGCGGGCTACCGTGTTGGTTTTGTTGCTTTTGGTACTCCAGAGTAATATTTCGCCGTTGTTCAGGCCAATGCCTAAGGCATTTTCAGGATCACCAATGGCGGCCAGGCTGGCGGTGGTGCCTGGAGTTAAGCTACTTACATTTACTGCGGTAGTGGCGGTATAAGCGGCGGCTTTGGTGCGTTGGCCCAATAAACTACCTATTTTATCCGGCGAAGCCTGCAGTACCAAATAGCCTTTGTTCTGGAAAGTATATTTAGGGGCAGCCGTTACCGACCATTGCCAACTGGGTGCTAAACGGTTACCGGCAAACTCTTCTTTTACATCCAGTACATCGGGGGCATTTTGGTTATGCGGCGCGGGTGCGGTAACACTAGGCGCATCTTCGCTGAAATGTGGCCAGTTATCTTTGTCCCAGGTTATTTCGTCGAGGAGCCCCTGGCGACCGGGGTACACAAACCCATTGGTGCTGTAAGCGTGGTACATAAAAAAGTAGCGGCCTTGCGTATCGGTTACCAGCGAGCCGTGCCCGGCGCATTTCCAAGCATCATTTTGTTTTAGAATCGGATTTTGGGCATACTTTTCCCAAGGCCCGCGCAGGTTTTTAGCCCGCGCTACACCCACCCCGTACGTACAGCCTCGTCCACAACAGGCATCGCCGGCATAAAAAGTATAGAAATAATCGCCGCGCCGTAGTAAAAACGGACCTTCTACCAGGCCACCTTCCCAGGTGTTAGGATCGTTGCGGAACAATTCAAATTTTTCGCCGAGTAAGGCGGTACGTTCTTCGTTCATGCGCTGACCCCAAAGCGGTGTAGGTTTGCGTACACTGTTGGCATCTTCTTTCCAGATTAAATAAAGTTCTCCTTTTTCGTCGCGAATGGGGTAAGCATCAATAGAACCTACTTCCTGGCAAACCAAAGGGCCGTGGTCGGTGTAAGGGCCGGTGGGGCTGCTGGCACTGGCTACGCCTACACACAGGTTACCGCCTTTTTTACTAGCCGTATAGTAAATATAATATTTGCCATTTTCGTAAGTTATTTCGGGTGCCCAAAAGTGCTTATCGGCCCAATTGGGCAGCTTATCCGGAAACACATGACCTACCGTTTCCCAGTCGACAAGGTTTTTAGAGTGCAGAATGGGGTAAAGTGGTGCCCATTCCGAAGAAGTTGCCGTAGCCCAGTAATCGTTACCTACCCGAATAACCGAAGGATCGGCGTAGTCGCCGGGAAGTACCGGGTTGCTGTAAGTGACCGCAGAAGTTTGTTTAGCAGCAGTACCAGCATTATCGTTGGTATTGGTTTGGGTCGGGGTTTTACTTTTATTAACGTTGCAGGCCAGGGTTAGTAAAGCCAACAGCGGGTACAAGATTTTTTTCATCAGTTTAGGTTGTGGTGGAAAATGCTAGCTGGGCGCAATTTAGATAAAGGCCCGAAAATATCGCTATTTAGCTGCCCGGTAATAAATAATTATTCAGTTATACCTATTAGCAGATAGTAATTGCACCTACACCGGCAAGTAAATAGGCATAAGCTAAGCTGGTTTTTATTAAAGCGTTAATTACTTTAAAAAAATATTGCCCCTTTTACTTTTTAGCTGAAGGGGCAATATTTTATAAATAAGGTAAATATTGGAGTTTAATCAATTTAAGGAGCAGGTCTTTCTTCCTGTTCTTTCACCGAAAATTTATAGGCGGTGCTGGTGCGGTACGTATCGCCGGGTTTCAGAATAGTAGACGGGAAACTGGGTTGGTTTGGCGAATCGGGGAAATGCTGTGTTTCTAAACAGAACCCGTAATGCTTTTTGTAGGCAGTATTATTTTTACCGGTTAAAGTACCATCCAGGAAGTTGCCGGAATAAAACTGAATACCGGGTTCAGTCGTGAAAACTTCCATATAACGGCCGCTGGTGGGTTCGTAAACAGTGGCTGCCAGTTTCATGCTGCCGTCTACGTTGTTTAATACGTAGTTATGGTCGTAGCCGCCCTCAACTTGGTTTATTCTGGCCCCAATGGCGGTAGGGGTGGTAAAATCCATGGAGGTACCTTTTACCGGCCGTAATTCGCCGGTCGGAATAAGCGTGGCATCTACAACGGTGTAGCGGTCGGCGTTAAGCATTAATACGTGCTGCAGCGCATCCTGGGCCTGGCCGGCAGCTAAGTTAAAATAGCTGTGGTTGGTTAAGTTAATGGGCGTAGCCTTATCGGTGGTGGCTTCGTAATCAATGCGCAGTTGGTTATCGGAGGTTAAGGTATAAGTTACACTAGAAGTAAGCGTGCCGGGATACCCTTCTTCGCCGTCTTTGCTCACGTACGTTAGTTTAAGGGCATTCTGGCCCGGCATTTCTTCTGCCTGCCAAACTACCCGGTCAAAACCTTTGTTGCCACCGTGCAGGTGGTTGGCACCATTGTTTGTAGCTAGGGTATATTCCTTGCCATCGAGGGTAAATTTGCCTTTGGCAATCCGGTTGCCGTAGCGGCCCACAATGGCCCCAAAATACGGATTGCTCTTGGTAAAAGCATCGCTGGTATAACCCGAAACATTGTCGAAGCCCAAGACTACGTCGCCGGTGTTGCCGGCTTTATCGGGGGCAAGAATAGAGGTAACCGTAGCCCCGTAATTGGTTATTTGCACCTGCATACCCGACTCGTTTTTCAGGGTATAAAGTTGTACTTCGGTGCCCTCTTTTGTTTGGCCAAAGCTTTGTTTTTGAATATTCATGTTGCTTTCGTTGGTTTCAGTCGATTCGCTGGTGGTAGTTGATTCTGCTGTCCGTTTATTTTCATTGCAGCCCGGCAACGTACTGGCCCCAAGGCCTAAGCCGGCGAGCAGCAGCAAAGCATTTCTTACATTTCGCTTTTTCATACTGGTTGGTGGATTTGTCTTTTAATATTTTATAGGTTCTGGATAAGTTTTTAAAGGTAACAGATAAATTTAATCTGGTGCAAGCTCCGGTATTTTTTTAATTATAAACCCTTAAAACTTAATTTTCTTATACTATAGTTTTCGCTTCCGGAGATAAATTTCTGACCGGCTGTGGGGCTTGTTTTATGTCTTCTCTAAATTTATGCTTTACTTTAGATTTCTAGTTGCCTTGGTTGTTCACTTTAAAGTTAAAAATATATGATTTCGATGCCGGCTTGTTGGTTAAACCTGTTTTTAGTTGGGCTAAGTTGGCTTATGCCGTTTACGGTTTTTAGCCAGGCCCAAAAGCCCAATATTGTAATTATTGTTTCTGACGACCATGCCTATCAGGCCATAAGTGCTTACGGCAGCAAATTAATGCAAACGCCCAACATCGATCGCATTGCCAAAGAAGGCGTTATTTTCCGGAAGGCTTATGTAACCAACTCTATTTGCGGGCCCAGCCGGGCCGTGCTGTTAACCGGCAAATACAGCCACAAAAACGGCTTTAAAGACAATGCCAACTCCCGCTTTAATGGTGCCCAGGATTCTTTTGCCAAGCAACTGCGCTCGGGTGGCTACCAAACCGCCTGGATTGGGAAATGGCACCTGGAAACCGAACCGCAAGGGTTCGACTTCTGGCAGATTTTACCCGGACAAGGCCATTACTACAACCCGGATTTTATTAAGATGGATGGCAGCCGCCAGCGGCTGGAAGGTTACGTATCGGAGGTTACCGAAGATGTGGCGGAAGACTGGTTAAACAAACGCGATAAAAACAAGCCTTTTTGCTTGGTTATTGGCCATAAAGCTACGCACCGCACCTGGTTACCCGATTTTAAAGACATGGGCCGGTTCGATAACGTAACATTTCCGTTGCCTGCCAATTTTTATGATTCCTACGAAAACCGGGAAGCTGCCCGCGTGCAGGACATGAATATTGCCAAAACCATGATAATGGGCTACGACCTGAAAATGTTTCCGGCCAATACCGAAATAAAAGACGGCAATATTACCCGCATGAATGCGGCCCAACGCGCTAAGTTTGATGCCTACTACCAACCCATTATGGCCGATTTACAAGCCCGCAATTTATCGGGTAAGGCCTTAACCGAATGGAAGTACCAGCGGTACATGCGCGATTATTTAAGCACTGCCGTTGCCTTAGACCGCAGCATTGGCCGCACCCTCGCTTACCTCGATAAAAATAAGTTGGCCGATAATACTATTGTTATTTACCTCTCCGACCAAGGCTTTTTTATGGGCGAGCACGGCTGGTTCGACAAGCGCTTTATGTACGAAGAATCTTTTAGAACGCCCATGGTCATGCGCTACCCAGGGGTAGTTAAGCCCGGCACCGTATCTGATGCCTTTGTCATGAATCTGGATGTTGCTCCTACTTTGCTGGAGGCTGCCAAAATACCCGTTCCGAAGGATGTACAAGGTGAATCGATGTGGCCGTTGCTTACCGATAAAAAGGTCCAGGGCCGTGCGGCCATGTATTACCATTATTATGAAGATGGCGAACATGCCGTATCGCCGCATTTTGGCGTTAAAACCAGCCGGTATAAACTTATCCGGTTTTACAAGCGGGTAAACGGTTGGGAGTTGTACGACCTGCAGCAAGACCCGCACGAAATGCAAAACCTGTACGGCAAAAAAGGCTACGAAAAAATTACTGCCGACCTGCAAGCCAAACTTACCGGACTTATTAATCGCTACGAAGATACCGAAGCCAAAGCGTTGCTGTAAACCTGTTTGTGCCTGAAGATGTTCAGGAATATTTCTGCTGCGGGAAAACAGGTAGGGCATTTTATAAATTCTGTTCAGCAGTTACTTAACCAGATAATCCGGTTAATATAAATATTTAACAAACACCCCGATATAATTACCGGAAAAACGTAATATTATTTTGATTTAACCTGATTTTGGCAAAATTTAGCAGCAGTAATATTTTATGAAAGATGCTCCGACAGCCCAACTGCATATTTTTCTGGTGCGGCATTATCGGCCTAAGGTGGTCCGGAGCGGCCTGTATAACCATGCCCGGGCGGCCCAATATATTCAAGAATACGATGCTGCCGACATTGAAGCCATTGTAAACAAGCCTACTGGGTTGCCTTTTACCGAAGTTACTCGCGTACATTGCAGTGTTTTGCCCCGGGCCAAACAAACGGCTCTGGCTATTTTTGGCCCCGACATAACCCTCGTAGAAGATAAAATATTTAATGAATGCGAGCGCAAAATATTATCGTTACCCTTACTGCAATTTCCGTTAAAAGCCTGGTTAACCGGAGCCCGTATTCTTTGGTTCTTAGGCCTGAACAGCCGCGGTATCGAAACGTATAAACAAGCGCGCCGCCGCGCAAAACAATGTGCGGCTACCCTGGCGCAATATGCCACCGAAGAAAAAAAGACGGTCTTGGTAGCCCACGGTATGCTAAATTTATTTATCCGGCGGTACCTGCGCAAAATGGGCTGGCGGGTGGTACGGCACGACGGCAGTGGTTTTTTAGCCGTAACTGAACTGGTAAAACCCGCCGCCGGCTAAATTCAGACCATTGTTCTGCACAAAATTTATTTAACTATTACGGAGCTGATAATTTGAATATTTAATCTTCTCCGGAAATATTATAACTCGGATTAGCAAATAACTTATTCCTTTTACAATCCCTGCCCAATATTATATTTTTACCAGAAGCAAGCCTATTTACAGCGCATATACTTTGGTTAAAGCAAAGCCCGTAAACCCGCACCGGATTATATTCTTACATTTTGTTGCGGCGCTAAAACCCCGTAAACCCTGTAAAATACCCAAATAATAAAATTAAACGAAAACCAGAATAACAATCTACGGTATCTGCCCGTAAACCGCTATTGTTCCTCTTACATTACGAACCTTTAAAACACAAAAGATTATGAAGGGAAATCATAAAGGCAACAGTGGTAACAGTGATCATCGCTCGCCAGATAACATACATAGTAAACACAACATGGACGAAGCCGTGCAACACCCCAGCGGCGACGATAATGGTACGACTGCCGAATTTAAAAGCGGAGAGCGCGGGCCGGTAACTGATAGCGGCGATAACAAACAAGGTCGCCAGGGCGGCGGACCCGGCGAGCACCAAAGCAAAGCCGGTGAGCAAGGCTATAAATCCGAAAACAACTACCATACAACTAAAAAAGGCAGCCATACCAGTTCGGGCGAAATTCGGGGTGCGGGTACTTTAAAAGATGGTTCCAGCGCCGACCAGGATATGAAATACGGCTACCACAACGGCGATTATTCTGATGATATAAAACAAACCCGGTGGAGCCGGCAAGATTCCGGACCTAAAAATGCTGCCCAAAAAGGCCAGGCTAACCACGATGGTGGCAATATGGATGGCCGTGGTGGCGGTAAAAGCAGTGGCCATGAGGGTATAAACAACCCCGATAATCCCGTGAAGGTAAACAAAAGGAATGATTAAATATAGGCTGATTTAAAAGCCAATAAAGAAGGCCTGCTTTTGTATAAGAGCAGGCCTTTTTTATTAGTTCGGGAAAGCTTTGGCATCAATACCCGGAATAACTTTTAAAGCATTTTTGTAATACAATTTTTTTAGCACTTCGTCGGGCAGGCCCAAACCGTACATTTTCCAGAAAGCGTGCCGTTTGCGGTAATAATCAAAATATTCGTCGTTGGTTTCCAGCACCCGGAAATAAACGTGGTATTCGCTGGGTTCCCAGATATCTTTGCCAAACATTATCCGGTCCTGGTATTTAATAAAAAATTCTCGGGCAAAACGTGGCTGCCGCCCTATTTCGGCCAGCACCGCGCCAATTTCGGTGTACATATTGGGCAATTCATCCATCAATTTTCCTAACCGGGCCAAATCGCCGCCTAACCAACCCAGGTGGGCGTTTATAAATTTGGTTTTCGGATGCTTCTTAAACATGCGGTGCTGTTCACTCATTATTTGTTCCCACGGCGGATATTTATCGGCTGGCCGCGCCCGGTTCGGAAATTGCTTTAGTTCCAGCCAACGCTCATTGTATTTATCGTGGGGTTCTGAAAACTGCTTGGGCTCGCCGGTATGAATTAAAACCGGAATGCCCAGTTCGCCGGCTTTGGCCCAGATAGGGTCCAGGCGCGGGTCGTCGGTAGGTACCCGTTTGCCGTTATTGGCCGTGGTGGTCATGCCTAAGTTCTTGAATATTTTTAAGCCTTGTGCCCCATTTTTTACATCCTGCTCTAGTTGGGCGGCGGCTTTCTTCCCAAAATCGGGTTCATCAATTTTATTAAAATCAATATTGGCGAATAATAAAAACCGGGTAGGGTAATTGCCTTTCATGTTCGCAACGCCGGCTTTCAATTTTTCTCCAAAACCGCCGCTCAGGTTTACCATGGTTTGCAAATTTATTCCGTCCATATCTTTTACCAGTTTAGCCAGTGCTTCTTTGGTCATGGCGGAGTTCTGGTGGTTATGCACATCAATAAACGGATATTTGGCGCGCATAACTGGGTGCTCGGGCACTTTCAACCCAGATTTAGGCTCGTATTCTTCAAACGACATATCTTGGGCCTGCACCAAACCGCTGATGCTTAATACTAAACTCAAAGTAAAACCAAAGTAAATATTCTTCATGGGAGCACGCTAACTTTTAGAGCCAATATAATAAATCCTTTATCTTTAAGCGAGGATTCATGATGATTTTAAAAAAATGCCGGTTTAGGGTTAACCAGTCGTTAGCTTTTAGCCAGATGGACGGGGCCTGCCTGAATAATATTTTAAATAATACTTAAAGGCTTAATCAAACTTTTAATAACTTATGCCTTTTAGTTGTAGGATGGCCCATTGAAGCTAGCCCACTTTGTTGTAAATATTGATTTCTGATAAGTAACAGGATGTAATTACTCTGTATTATCTATGTAAAAAATTGCAAGCCAATATTTTAAAATTTATTATACCTTAAAACTGACCACTTACTTAGCCCATACTATTTAAATATGACCACCACCAGAAGAGAGTTTTTAAAAACATCGGGCGCTTTGGCTTTGGGGACTTTTTTGTTGCCTCAGGTAAGCCAGGCCGCTAAAGTTAAAAATCCGGGCCTGCAGCTATATTCGGTTCGCACCGAGATGCTGGCCGATGCCACCGGCACCCTGAAAAAATTAGCTGCCTTGGGTTACAAAGAATTAGAATCGGCGAATAGCCCCAAAGGCCATTATTACGGCTTAAGTGCCAAAGAAATTAAAAAAATTACCCAGGATTTGGGCATGACTTTGCGTAGTGGCCACGTGCACCTCGATAAAAACTGGCAACGCACCGTAGACGAAGCCGCCGAATCGGGTCAGCAATATTTAATTTGCTCGTCGTTGCCCAGCCAAGGCCAAACTGTTAGTAATTACCAGCGCGTAGCCGAGGCTTTTAACAAAGCGGCCGAAGCCTGCAAAAAAGCAAACGTTTTATTTGGCTACCACAACCACGATTACGAGTTTGAAAAAGCCGACGGCAAGGTACTCTACGACTTGCTATTAACCGAAACCGATCCTAAACTGGTAATAATGGAGCTGGACTTAGGTTGGGTGCTGGTAACCGGCAACGACCCCATTGCTTACTTCGAGAAATACCCGGGCCGGTTCCCGTTGTGGCACCTGAAAGATATGCGTAAAGACAAAGCCGAAAGTACCGAGTTTGGCAAAGGCCGCATAGATATTGCCCGTATGTTCCAGAATGCGCAAAAATCGGGTATGAAATATTATTTTGTAGAGCAGGAAGAATACGCCGGTGCGCCTTTAGATAGCATGAAGCATAATATTGAATATCTGAAAAAGATGAATTATTAACTGCGTGTTGCGTAAAAATTAAAATCTAAGCGTTTTTTTTGCAAGATTTCATCTGGTAAGGCGGTGGTGGTGCTAACGGTTAGCTTTGGCCTAAGTTAAGTTCCCGGCCGTGGGTTCAGACGGTCTAATTTTCCTTTGCTCGTACCACACAATGCTAAAGCACCGGAATCTAAGAAGATTCTCTTCCAGAAGAGCATCTTCCGGCAGGTATTCACGCCACCGACTGCGCTATTTGCCGGTAGCTACTGTTAACCTGTTTTATCCTGTATAGTAAATACCGATTTTCTGTCTTTTACCTAATTAGTCTTTTATTATTAAATATTTAAGCAAGTATATTTCACAGCATTGAACGTTCCCCTCCGGAGGGGGTAGGGGAAGGATTACCGAATAGTTGCTAAAAGAAATTGAGTTGCTGCCGACAGTAAAATTAAAAAGCGGCTTATGAGCCGCTTTTTAAATATGGGTACTTGTACTGGTTAAGTATTTCAATCATCATTATTGGAGCCAAGGCCACCCGGCGACACGCTGGTATCTGGGTTGTTGCTGTTGCCGCGGCGCAAACCACCGGCATCCAGCCCGGCCCCGCCACCGCCGTCGGCTTCGCGGTCATAACCTTCTTCGCCGGCCAAATCGTTGCCGGTGCCGCCACCAGCCGGCTCATTATTGCCTACGCCCGAACCAGTACCACTGCCTTCCTCCTCGCCATAGGGGTCGGCACCGCCGCCGCTGGTGTCATCGCCGGTATAATCTTCGCTGCCACCAATAGCCCGGATGCTGTTGCCCCCGCTGCTCATGTCGGCTACCTGGCTTTGCGCACCCATACCGGTAAGGGCAGCGGCACCCATGCGTAAAACATTATCACTATCATTTGGCACCTGGTCGCCTAAGTTGCCGGCTAAATTTTTCCGGTTTTCGCCGCCGGTAATGGTATCTGTATTGGGTGTATGCTGTTTATCTGTCATGCTAAATTTATTAAGGTAATACCTGCTCTTTTACGCAAGCCAAGGGTACATGTATAAATAACTTTAACATTTAATCTAAATACCGGTAAATAAATTGGGTAAGAAAGCTGTTTATAAATCCTTGATAAATTTTAAACAGCCCTTTTTACGATTGTGCATTTTTGTAATGTTCTACGTGAAACCAGAAAGCTTATATTTAACAAGGCTGCTAATAAGAAAGCCCCAAACCAGCATAAACCTGATTTGGGGCTTTTGTTATTAAGTAACAAAAAAAATTATTTTACATTATTTATTTACGTAAAGAGCTAAAATTCTGTATTCTAAAAATTTACAACTGACCACTTACTTATAAATATATAGTTAGTCAGGACTCAGGGTTTTGGCTTTG